>NZ_NPML01000018.1:0-300000 GCF_002252565.1 Petroclostridium xylanilyticum | reverse complement strand
GCTGAAAGAATCGAAATATTTAATAATTTATTACTGAGAATAGATAAATACGAAAACTTAGATATGATAAATATTCTTAGTAGCCTATCCGATTTAAATATTGTTAGGTTAATTCCAGAAGAAATTAAGTACCAATTTGCCAGTATTATTCTAAATAAGATACAGCAATATAAAAATAATATAAAACAGTTTAGTATAAATGGCGTTGTGAATTATATTAGTATAACCGAGCATTACAACTACTATTCCGATATAATTAATGAGTATGTAAATACGCTGGCACTAGATAATTTAAATTATACGAATAATGTATTGAATACTATTTGCATGAATAGTAATTTATCATTTAATATTAACCTCTTGGACAGAGTTTTAGTTAAATTATATGAAAAAGACTATAAAGAAGTACTACGGATAATTAGTAAGATAAATGATAACCAAAAATCATTAGAAAAATATTTTTCGGGAGATATTTTTGAAACAATAATGGATTTTAAAGAAGAATACTCAGAGGATGATAAAAAGATAATATCAAGGTATTTATTAAATATTAGCGAAAAGTTGGTTGATGATAATCATAACTTATTAACTGAAAAAATACTAAATTATATAAATGATGATAATTCGGAATTATCATCTACTTGTATTGAAATTTTAGATAGTATTCTAAATTTGGATAAAGATATAAGCAAATATGCAACAAACATAGTTGATGCTTTATCATTGGAAGCAAATAAATGGAAAGATGAAGATACATGTAATAAGATATTCAAATTGATAATAAAAATTGGGGCAGAATATAAAATTGATAATGAAAGTAAGATGAAACTAGTTACTAGGTTATGTGAATATTATGTTAAGGAAAAAGAATTATTTATAAGAAGTTATATAAATGCGGTTTGTGAAATTGTTAAAGTATATGGAAACATTGATAGAATAGTTCAAAATATAGTACAAGTTATAAATTCTTTAGAAATAACAAGTAATAGTAGCAAATATTTAGTTAAATACATCAATGGTGTAAAAGAATATATTAATTCTACACAAAGAAATACTATTATGCAAAACATACTGAACTTATTAAATAATCAAAACAATCAAATTAATAAAAACATAATGGAGTTTTTATATTCGTTACTAAGGCAATGCTCATTCATAATAGAACCTGATAAAATAAATCAATTGTCAAATAGTTTGATTTATATAGCAAATTCTCAACAAAGGAACCCTAATCCTGTGAACGAGGAAATTATTAAACTAACCTATACTATATATAATGATTTAATGCATTTATTTAATGTTGATGATTTAAAAAATCAATATTTTTCTAGTATTTTAAGTAAAATAGAAAGTAATCTAATATATGATTTTGCTGTTAAGCAGTTTATCCAAAATTATACTATATTATCTGATAATAATATTAGACAAAGAATTTTATCCAATATTATCTCAAAAGATTGTAAAGAGATAAATAATAACCCTCAAAAGATTATTGAAATATTAATTTACTATGGAAGTGAGACTATAAATCAACTTTTAGATGCGGTATTTAATTTTATTAATAAAAAATTTAACATGACTGACAAAATAAATAACTTGTGCGAGATAACTTCAAAGTTGGAATTTACTAATAAAGATGTTGAATTAAGAATTATTTTATCTATGTATTCAATATTCGAAAAGGAAGTTCAGAAGAATGTGTTCAATAACTTATTGTTTAATGAAAGAAGTGTAAGGGAAAACACTATTAAACTCTTTATAGAGGGTAAGGTTGATAATAAATATCAATATACTTTAAATACAGTATCAGAGAAAATAGATAGTGAAGAAGAAAGAATGTATTATTATTCACTAATAGAGGACAAGATTAAAAACACTTCATCAGAAATTGAAATTAATAACCTACTTCAACTATTTGTTGCATTAAAAGATAATAATAAGTATTTAGTAGCAAATAAAACAAATGATATTATTAATAATACTTTTATTTATTTACTTGAAGGCGGATTGGCTCAAAAGAAAGCAGCACTTGACACATTAACTTTGTATTATAATCAAAAAAAATTTCCAAGAGGAATGAGTTATAAGTTAGCGAAGATATTATATAATATTGCTAAAAATAATGAAGAGATAAGAGAGAAAGCAATTTACGTACTTATTAATTCTGGACTATATAAAATGCGTGGTATAAATAAAAGTGAATTTAAAGACATTATTGAGAAATATTCTAAAACAGGAACTGAAGATTAACAATTATTATCAAAAAAGGTTTTAGTATATGAGTTGGCTACTAGAACCTTTTTTGATAATAATGTTGATTTTGATTTAGGAAACTGATTTATAAAAAATCACTCCAAATGTTGATTTTACAGGTACTATTTATATAATAACCTTCAAATAAAAACTGAATGGAGTGATTAACCATGAAGGGCGTAACGATTTTTGGGAATTTTACAGTATTGGAAACTTTTATACTTAATGGCGTGCAAGTTGATAAAGGCTTTGATGAGCGGCTGGATATATTTTATAGAATAAATCTTTGTATAGAAAATAGTGAAGATGGTATTAATGATACTTTTATATATTGTTACTATAGAAATATTGATGATTTAAAGAAAGACATGGGGAATTATATTGGATAAAGCACTCTTAGACGTTAGGACGAATGAAACATATGCTATTCTTTACACGTCAAATAAAAAATAAAAATATAACTGTAAAATAGCACGGATATAAGCATTTTATATTATAATTAAAAATAGAATGATTTTAATGTGAATAAAGTGGAAGGAGTCTAACTTAAAATGGAAAAACAGTTTGAGTGTTTAAGGTGTAAAGAGCAAATGAAGTATCTGAAAGAATACCGCTTTGATTCCCAGGATAATAATAGGGGAATATTGGGAGCATTATTTGATATTGAAGAGCATTTGACTTTTGACGTATATGTCTGCCCTAAATGCAGGCATACAGAGTTTTTCTTTACAGGTGCAAGGGAAGGCTTTGATGAATGGAATGACTGGTAAAGTCATTCTTTAATGTTATGTAATGTTTATTTTATGTGTTTATGGTGCAAGGGGGCAGGATGATGGGGAAATACTCGTCAATAAAATATATATCTGATTTTTTGCTGGGCTTAGAATTTATCTTTACAATTAGTCCGATAATTTTATATTATTTTATTCATGGCAATTATGAAAGATATATTTGGATTATAAATGGACCATATCCATTCAGTCATTTTGGCAGTGGACCATTTCAGTTGTTTATGTACTTAAGCCTGCTTATAATTGGGACAGCATTGATTACTATTTCAATGATTAAAAAAAGAATAAAGAAAGAGTGAGAATAAACAGGAAGGGTGACGAAGGCAATGAACTGCACAGAATTGGCTTTGAAAGGATTTCTGGTCAGAGCAAAAAGGAATACATATGCCAGGGACGGAGTTCTTTCTGCATCTTCAAGACCGAACTCAAAGGATTTACATTATGGTGAAGGGGATTTACTGTACATAGACTCTTACTTCGGGAGTGCTGATTTTATTGGTGAAGAAGTGGTATTTGAAAATCAAAAGCCCATATGGGGGATGAATTACGAGTCAGTCAAGACTTTGTGGAGAACATTTTTTCGGTTCACTACGGGCGTTGTCAATCACTAGTTAGCGAACCATTTTCAGGAATTAATATCGTAAGCGCTTTCGGACTCTCATCCCTCATCTTGAGGCGATGATACGATATTCCATTTTTTTACACCCAACCACCATCCCGGAGCGCCGACAACGCTTGATGGATCGGCGTCCCGGATGACCGCTGCAGACACGGTAGATTCTGACGCACCACATCTGCCCATAACCGTCCGGCCTTCCGTTTGGCCTGTTCGATCCGCTTGGACTTTGTTGAGGCCGAGACGGCCGACTGGGGCTCTTGCTCCTCCCACCGTCCCTTTCTCCACCCGATCCCGTCGATTCGGGCTGCCATCGCCCTCAGAAACGCCCGAAGCCCTTGGTCTTTCCAGCTGCGGCGGGATTTCACCCGATGCGCAAACCGGCTCATCACGCTCTCGGCGTGGCCCATCGGACGCATGCCGGTCGTCTCCACCCCTTGCTCCGACAGCCACTCCCGATAGTCCCGGATGCATCCCGGCATCGACTCGATCCGGCGAATCAAGGCGGCCAGCTGTTGTTCTTTGCCTTCGTCCCCCAACGTGCCGACCGCGCTGTTCAGCTCCACCAGAAGCCCCTCTTCGTCTTGTTTCGCCAGCTTCTTCCGCACCTCCCGCCAACGCGGATGGCCGGAGAGGCATTGGCGCAGCTCCCGCGCCACATGAAATCGATCCAGCTGAAAGCAGGCTCGCTTTCCAAAATACTCCCGGCAGGCTGTGATCCACGACGCCGCGTCGCCGTTGATGATCAAAAGGTCCCGGCACGGGTCATAGGCATATTCGTTCATCAGCCACTCTTCAAACCGTTCCCACACGTCTCCCACCCCTTCATGGAGGTAGTGGCGCCGGTTCACGAGCTTGAGCTGCGAACCGTTTCGTTTCCATCCCTCGTGAACCGCCAGGATTTTCTCTTCTTTCGCCCGTTTCCCTTTCCCCTGGCGGGAAATGAACAGCCCATCCGCCTCCACAAACAGCACTCGGCCGTGCCGTTTGGAAACAGGGTGGTGCAGCGAGACAGGGGCCTCCAGCACCAGTTGGCGAATCGCCTCGTGGCTCATGACCGCATACCCCACGATCGACTCCAACGTACGGGCCGCTTTGCGGTAGGAAGAGCACTCTACGGCCAACTCGACCGCCGTTTCCTCGAGGCAAGGGCTGATCGACTGCGCTCCATCAAAGCCCAGTTCGGCATCCAGCAAGAAGGTATACGCCCCCGCCTGCCGATCATAGTAGTAGTTCCGTCGAAACGTCACTTCTCCAAACAGCGTTTGGATCGTGGTCGGCCGTTTGTCTTTCAGCTGATACCGGCGCTTGTCCCGCGCTTCCGCCAGTTGTTGATCAATCTCCTCCAAAAGGGCCGCCAACAAGACAGCGAACACCTTTTGAAGAGTTCTGACTAATTGTTCCTCCAGCTCTTTTAATAAAGGCCATTCTGTGGTAAGATGTTTCATGGACTCTCTCCCTCCTGTTTTATGGATGTTGGTCATCACCATCATAGCAGGGAGAGAGTCCTTTTTGCATGACATTTGCTTTTTTCTACCGCGCTTCGCTTGGTGGCCCCGACGAGCGTCGCGAACAAAAGTTCGCAACCCTCGTCGGGGAATCATTCCTGAATGTCACCCACAAATATTTTACTCACACCGATCACTTGAAACACTTGACGAAGGGCTTGATCGAAGCCTTTTTCGGGAAAGGCGATCACGCCCATGTATTCCGTCTTGCCGGGGCGCTGCTCACAGGCCATGCCCTTGTCTTCGGCGATCCGTAGCCAACTTTCCTTGGATGTATTGCGCAGATTGACCTTGATGATATAATCGACCTCTGGCTCAGCATGACACACCTGCAGATTTTCCAGACTGTCGTGAGCGGAATCCATCCGCACGAGAAGGCGCTCTTTCGTGATGCGCCGGGCATACTGGATGCTTTCGCGCAGAAAATCAGCGCCATCCTTCTGACTGTGCGTGCTGCCTTCCCGAAGCTGCACATTCACGCTATACCCCTCCTGTCCGAGGTAGGCGAAAATGGGGGCGTAGCCGAACGTGCCTTTGTAGGTCAACGAAACACCCTCTTTTTTCGTACCGGAGTTATCGAACGGAGAGACATCGATATCCAGCGGAATCACCGTATGCTCGCCTGCTGTCAGTCCGGTTACAGGTGCTTTTACGTTTCGAATCAGATCGGCGGATTCTTGAAGCAGGATCTCGTTCCAGTTGGCATTCATCGTTTGAGCTGCGGCATCCAGACGCTGACGGAGCGTCGGGCTTGACGGCACCTTGCGGACACCGAGGCAGGTTTGGAATACGGGATCTTTTCGGAAAGGTTCGATGTGGTCGAAGTCGCTTTTGCCTTGGCAAAGCAAGCCAAGATAGCTGGTCATGACATCGCCATGACTGTGAATCGGGTTCTCCATTCCTTTCACGGTGGAGCGATTGACCCGAGTTCGACAGTAAATCGGCATTTTTGGGCATATAGAAAATCAAGAATCCCATAACAGCAAGGTTTTCTGTGAGCGGAGCTAGAAAAAATCTCATTTTTCCATAGGCACACGCTTTCGTATTTTTACTCTTGTAAAATATGGGTTATTTGTGGTAATATATAGGCATGTATATTCGTCGCGTCTCTCGTAAAAATAAAAATGGATCCACGACCGCCTACCTCCAGCTGGCGCACAATGTATGGGATCCCGTCGCCAAACACGCCAAAGCCAAGGTCATCTACTCGTTCGGCCGGGAAGATGAAGTTGATCGCTCCGTCCTGGAGCGCCTGGTGCAAAGCATTTCTCGTTACCTGACGCCGGAAGCGGCGCTGAAGGCGCAACATGCGATCGGCCAGACGGCGGAGTTCCTCTTTCAGTCCTGCAAACGCTTGGGTGGAGCCTGGCTGCTTCATCAACTGTGGCACAAGATCGGCCTGGATGCCATCCTTGAAAAACTGTTCGCGGATCGCAAACATCAAACGTCCATCGAACGCCTGATCTTCGCCATGGTGGCCAATCGCGCGCTGAACCCTTCCAGCAAGCTGGCGATGGAAGATTGGGTAAGGGACGATGTGTACCTGCCGGGCGTAAGGGAAGTGAACAGCCAGCAACTGTACCGGGCGATGGACGACCTGCTGGAGGTTCAATCGGAGCTGGAGGTTCAGGTATATTGCTCCGTCTCGGATTTACTGAATCTGGAGGTCGATTTGCTCTACTTCGACACCACCTCCACCTACTTCGAAGTCGATCCGTTCGATGTGCCGGAAGACGACTCCTTGCGCAAGCAGGGATTTTCGAAGGACAAACGCCCGGATCTGGTTCAGGTGGTCATTGGACTGGCGGTCACTCGTCAAGGCATTCCGATCCGTTCATGGGTATGGCCGGGGAATACATCGGATATGTCCGTCGTCGAGCAGGTGAAACGCGACCTGGTCGGATGGAAACTGGGCAGAGTCATTACGGTCATGGATCGAGGGTTCTCCTCCGAAGACAATTTGCGCACGTTGCAGCGTACAGGCGGCCATTATATCGTCGGGGAAAAAATGCGATCCGGCAAAGAAACGACGGAGGCCGCGATGAGCCGGAAAGGGCGATACCACCAAGTGCGAGAAAACCTGCAGGTCAAAGACATCGTCATCGGCGACGGCGAAGCGCGCAAGCGCTATGTCTTGGTGTACAACCCCAAAGAAGCCGAACGGGATCGTCTTCGCCGTGAACAGATGATCGAGCGCCTGCAAGCGGAGTTGGACGAACTGAAGCCGTTGGGCGGTCACGCCCATACGAAGGCGGCGTGTAAGCTGCGTTCCCATCCGACCTACGGCAAATATTTGCGCCAGCTCAAGGATGGAACGCTGAAGCTGGATAAGCAAGCGATACGCGAGGCCGAAAAGTATGACGGCAAGTATTTGATCCGGACTTCGGATGACACGTTATCCGCAGAAGACGTGGCGCTTGGCTACAAGCAACTCATTGATGTGGAAGATGCGTTCCGTACATTGAAGACGACCCTGGAACTTCGCCCGATGTTTCATCGCCTGGAAGAACGCATTCGGGCGCATATCCTGCTTTGTTGGCTGGCCCTGTTGCTCGTGCGCATCGTCGAAGTGGAAACCGGCGAGACCTGGGCAGCCGTGCGAAAGGAACTGGATCGCATCGGTCTCGGACATTTTTCTTCGAAAAACGGAGACGTCTACCAGACTACGGAACTGACGGCCAAACAACGGAAAACCTTTGATACGCTTGGGATTGAAGCTCCTCCAAGGTTCCTCGAAATCCACCCTGGAGCATAGATACACGCCATTTTGCGTATGAATGCCCGAAAATCCAGTCTACTCAAGGGATGACGGGCATTTCATTTACCTAGCAACTGTCGAACTCGGGATTGAGACGCTGCGGCAATCGGGTATGGGAAAGCAAGGCGCCGACGGTGGCCAGGCCAGCATGCGTAGTCAACAGAATTTCCTTAGATTGGGTGAATTGGATTCTCATATGTAGCACCTCGCAGGTGAAAGTGGATCATTCATGGTTCCTTTAAAATTCACCATCGGAGATGCGATTTCCTTTCTTTTTCTTCTTTTTCACAGAAGAACTATCACGGATTCAGGGGTTAAATGAATTTTCTTATTTTATCCAGCTTTAACACTTAAGGACTATACTTTGGATAGGTAAAAAGAAGGACAGGAGTAATGACAATGAATCTGGATCATTTGCGCGTGTTTTATATCGCAGCAACCAAACGGAATTTTTCAGAAACTGCAAAAATACTTCATCTTTCCCAGCCCTCGGTCAGTTTGCAAATCCAGCAGCTGGAGGAAGCCTTGAAAGTCAAGTTATTTGAAAGGACGACAAGAACAATCAAATTGACCGATTATGGAAAAGTTCTGCTGAGATACGCGGAGAGAATCTTTCAACTCGTTCATGACGCGGAAAAGGAACTGACAGTACTTTCAAATTCCATTCATGGCGATTTATTTATAGGGGCCAGCACAACGATCGGAGAACATATTCTTCCGTATGTGCTGGGAATATTTAAGCTCGACTATCCCAAGGTTAACCTGCGGATGAAAATCGGCAATTCCCTCCATATCGTGGAGCAATTATTGAAGCAGGAGATTCATATCGGTTTCGTGGAAGCTCCGGTATCTAACCCGGAAATTGAAAGTTACCCTTTTCTTGAGGACGAGCTGGTTGTCATCAGTTCCACACAAAATCAGCACCCCCTGCTCGCTAGTAAAGGGGTGCTGACACCTCATGATTTATTTTCGCTGCCTCTCATCCTAAGAGAGCCTGGTTCCGGAACACGCCAGGTCATTAACGAAAGCCTGAGGAAGATCGATTTGAATCCTGAAGAATTAAATGTGGTTTTGGAATTGGGCAACACCGAATCGGTGAAAGCCGCGGTCGAATCGGGAATAGGTTTCTCCATTTTGTCGAGATTCGCAATTCGTAAAGAACTGCAATTGAAGACATTGCAAATTCTTAAGATCAAGGGAATCCATTTGCGTCGAAATTTTTATTTGGTCCTCGATAAAACGATGTCGCAATCCCTTGCCGCATACACCTTTATGGAATATGTGCGTGTTAAATTCGGCGGAATGTAATATTAATAAAATAGAGCATTTTATTAAAGGAACTTATAAAAAAGCTGTATAATTTAAACAATGAACTTTCGCGGAGCCAAAAAAGGCCGGATGATCACACGTCCAACCTTTTGCGCAATTATATAACTCATATTTCGCACCTTGGTAGGGCGGAACAAAAGGATTTTTTATTCAGTTTTTTAGAATAACTTTTAAACCAACACCAAAAGCGATGGTATCCTTTTTTTACCATCGCTGGTCGTTCTTTATCCCATTAGACGTAAATGCTCTCGTCCATCCCTAATCCTTGCAGAATCCTTCGCTGCTCGTACGTGAGCGGTTGACCTAACGCGCGTTGAATTCGTCCATCCGGCAGTTCCAACAGGACGACTCTGACATACCAAAACAATTGAAAAATCGCTTGTCCGGTCGGTCGGGTCAGTTTCCGGCCTCCCGCGCCCTTTAATGGGTGTTCCGGGGTGATGAACTGACGCACCCGGCGCTGGAAGACGCGGTAAATCGCCAAGGCCAACAGAAACAAATAGCCCAATACCGCGACCCGTTCCGGTTTTTTTACGTAAATCTCATCCGTAAAGAACGGGTCTTTCAAGAAAGAGAAGTTCATTTCCACCGAGATTTGGCCTTTATACAACTTCAAGATCTCTTTCGCATCCATCGGTTGACCTTTCCATTCCTCCGGAACGGTCGTGACAAGGACAAACCGGGACGCTTTCCGTCTCGCCTGTTCCCACGCATCTTGGTCGAATTCCACGTTCAAGCGAAGGGCGTACAGCGTTTCCATGTCCGGTTCCGCCCCTTTTTTCGGACGTCCGCGCCGTTTTTTCGGACGCACGATCGCTTCGACCGACGCCTCGACGCGATGGAACCGGAGACGAAGGGACGCCTTTAGAGACGCTAGGGCTTGTTCGGCGTCTTCCCGGCACGAAAACAGACGGCTTTCCCACTGGGTTTGTTTCTGCCGAAGAAGCTCTGCTTCTTGGTTTCGCTCTTTTTCGAGCGTCTTTCCTTTTCGTTGGTCGAGCGCGCTGGATTCAACGACGATCAACCGGACCGAATGACCTTCGTACGTCGATGTCGTTTCCCACACCCGGTAGGTGGCTCCGTTTTTCTCCGCTAAGGAGAACGGATCGCTCCACGGCGTGTCTTGGGCATCAGCTTTAGCCAGCGCGGTTTTGACGATCCGGAGCGAAGAAGGGCCTCTTGTGATCAAAAAGGCGTTGGCGGCCTTCGTTTGCGCCAGTGTGTCTTTCGTCATGGCGGCAGAATCGGCAACATAAATCCATTCATCTTCGATCTTCGCCTGCTTCAGCTGTTTCTGCACACGGGACAACACCTCGGGATTCCACGTCTTATCCGGCAGGTTGCCGTCGTGTACATCGCCATAAAACGGGATGCCATCCTCGTTGCCAATCAGCCCAAATCCGATCTGCTTTTGCCAACGATGATGCCGGTTGTAGCCATGCGTAATCTGCAAGGCATCCGGCGAGGCCGATTCATACGCGCCATAAACGGTCTTGTCCGTCGTATCGGCGTGGAAGACGCGAAGAGAGAGGCCTTCTTTCTTGTAGATCTGCACGAGGCAAGACGAAAGGACTTGATGGATATTCGCCTCATACAGGCGATCCAAATGACGCGCGATGGCATCGTCGTTGAACCAAGACGGCTCCAGTCCTGGCCGAATCAGCTTCGGCAAATCGATGTCATGCGCCCATTGTTCCAAATGAACGAGCGCTTGCCGGCCGCTCAAGATATCCAGAACGATTAGTTTGACGATATCGCTGGCTCGAGTTTGGCATTGCGGATCCACGGGAACGAGACGATCAATCAACTGAGGAAGGTCAAGATCTTTGAACAGGGCGCTTATTATATTCAAATAAGAACTTTCATAAATGGCCCGAATTTGAACGTCCATGATGAGCAAACTCCTTTGCTTTCCTTGTATTCCAAGGTTTTATTCGACAGGAAGATAAAAAAATCCTCCCGATTTTTGTCGAGAGGGTGCGAAATGTGAGATATAATCAAATCATAGGGTCGAGTTTTATTTGATTTATTGCTCCGGAAGGAATTTTCCCTTGCAGTGCAGTCAGCAATTGAGTGGCGCTGGAGACAGCCAATCTTTCCCTTGCTTCAATGGTGCCAGTGCCAATGTGAGGGGTAAATACCGTCTTCTGTTCTTGTCTTAAAAGTGCTTCGGCAATATACGACGGACGGTTCTTGATAATCGTATCTTCAAACTCAAAAACATCTGCAGCGTATCCCCGCAAACGGCCCTGCTCTAAAGCTTCCGCTACGGCTTGCTCATTCACGATCGATCCCCGGCTGATATTGATTAAAAAGCTATCCTTCTTCATCAATTCGAGCTCTTCCCGGTCAATCAGATGATAGTTTTCCGGCCGGAGATCGACAGCCACTACCACATAATCATTTTCGCTGAGCAGTGCGGGCAATTCGATATACCTCGCTCCCAGATGATCTTCCATTTCCGGAAATCTGCGAACATCATAATAGGATATCTCAACGTCAAAGCCTTTGGCGCGCTTTGCGATCGCCCGGCCGATGGCACCAAATCCGATGATCCCCAACTTGGAATGATGAAAGTCGCGGCCTAGACAATGAACCGCATGCCAACCTTTAAATTCCCTGTTGCGCACATGACGGTCGCCGGCTAAAATATTGCGGGAAACCGATAGGAGCAATCCGATCGCCAAATCCGCCGTAGATTCCGTCAGCGCATCGGGATTAATCGTCACCAGTATATTGTGCCTGGTACAAGCTTCCACATCAATATTATCGAACCCTTTACCGAAACTGCTGATCACCCGCACGTTCGGGCAGCTTTGCAGAACTTCCTCATCAATGGTGTCGCATACGAAAGCGAGCACCGCATCAGCCTTCTTGGCTCTAGCGATAAAGGCTTCTTTGGATAAAGGCTCTATCCCGTCGTAATAATCGACTTCACAATACTCTTTAATCATATCAACACCGATTTGCGGCATCCAGTGTGAAATAAACACCCTTGGTCTGCTCATCTGTTTGTACCACTCTCCCCAAACAATAATTTTCTGCGAATCATATTCCCGAACGCGTCGACCAACTGCACCATCACAAACACAACCGCAAGAATCGCAAGAACATCTTGGTACTGCATGATCCGCAGAGAAGTGATTAATTGAAAGCCGATTCCGCCCGCGCCGATCATGCCGACGACCGTCGAGGCGCGGAAATTGTATTCCCACCGGTACAAAGTAAAGTCAATGCAATGGCTTACTATCTGAGGGATTACGCTGAAGACGATGACATGAAAACGCGATCCACCCGAAGACTCAACCGCCTCGATCAAGCCGGTGTCCACTTTTTCGATCGCTTCCGCATAAAACTTCCCGAGCATCCCGGCCGAATGGATTCCCAGCGCGAGAATTCCCGGAAGAATTCCGAAGCCGACGGAAGCCACAAAGATAATCGCCATGATAAGTTCAGGAATCGTCCGCAACGCGTTAAATATGCCTTTGGCCATATAGCAAACCGAGGGATGGAGCGATGTTTTTTCCGCCGCCAAAAAGCTGAGAGGAAACGATAAGAAAACGGCAAGAATCGTAGCCATAACACTCATTACAAGAGTTTCCACGATCGCTTTCCCCAATGTGGGCACAACGGCGAAATTGGGCGGAAACATTTCTCCGACAGTCGATATGAAATTGCTTAGCGTTCTGCTGTTAGCAAGCAAGTCCCAACTGACATTCAAGGTGTAAAACAAGGAGCCTAGGATTAACACCGCTCCGATCAGGATAATGAAAAACCATCCGTTCATCAAGACTGATCCGCTGTGCGATTTGATAGAAGCAGCCGACGCATTGATTACACTCATTGTACCTCCTCCAGATCGATGCCAAGCGATTTTACCATATCGCGAATGACATCAAAATCTTTATCAGTAATCGGCACGAAACCTTCGGCTTTTAACGGCTTGAGGACATCTTTGTCCTTCAAATCGTACAGCGCCTTTTTAATCGATTCTTTCAATTGCGGATCGAGTTCACTGTTCATGACCCATGGATAATTTGGATACGGCTTGGATACTGCGATGACCTTCACCTTGTTTTTATCAATAGTGCCTTTTTCCACGAGGGAATCAAAGATCGGTTTGCTGAGCCCGCCGGCCTCGGCATTGCCGTTTTGCACAGCTATCGCTACAGCGTCGTGTGCTCCGACAAACTGTTGTTTGTAGTCTTTTTCCGCTTCCAAACCGGCATTTTTAAGCATTTCCTTCGGGATCAAATGGCTTGAGGTGGAGGCAGCATCTCCGAAAGCGACAGTTTTCCCTTTGATGTCGCTTAATTGGGCGATACCCGTATTCGCTCCTGCGATGACTACCGCGTTATAAGTGGGCGCCCCTTTATCGAGCTTGGCGGCGAACGGCTCGACATTTTCCATCTTTTGCTTGAGCAGTACATAAGATAGAGGCCCGAAATAAGCAACCTCGATATGCCCTTTGCGCATCGCTTCGATCATCGAAGAATAGTCGGTCGTTACGACGAGTTCGATTTCTTTATTTAAAGTTTTCGCCAAATAATTCCTTAATCCTTCATTGTTTTTGATTACCGTGGAAGGTGATTCGTCGGGCAGAAGAGCTATCCTCAATTTTGCTGGGTTCGGATCAATCCCCGATTTTGCCGCTCCTGCCCCAGACTTCTCCCCGCCGCAACCGGACAACAGAGAAATCAATAATGTCGTGATGATTACCAATACTCCTGTTTTTTTCATGTCCGCTTCCCTCCATTATACTTGAACTAGTTCTCTTTTCAGTAACGATCGATTAGGCTTCCGTATTTCGTTTTGCACAAACTTTTCCCCATATATCCGGGCTAAGTCTTGCTCCCGCATTACCTGGGGGTTGCCGTCAAAAACCACTTTTCCGCTGTGAATGCCGATGATCCGATGGCCATACTCTACTGCGTATTCGAGTTGATGCAGGTTACAAATGACCACCGTTCCTTTGCTTTCGTTGATGTTCCGCAAAATATCGAGGATTTCCCGGCTGATGACCGGATCCAAGTTGGAGACCGGCTCATCCGCGAGAATCACATCGGGTTTCTGCACCAGCACCCTGGCGATAGCCACTCTTTGTTTTTGCCCCCCGCTCAATTTCTCAACACGCGTGTAAATTTTGTCCTTTAAACCCACCAGTTCAATCGCTTCTTCCGCGATCTTTTTTTCTTCCTTGGTGAAAAAAATGTTCCAAAACGATTTGGTTCCCAGCAGGCCGATCAGCACATTCTGCATCACGGTCAAATTCCCGATGACGTTGAAATTCTGAAAAATAAAACCTACTTTTTGACGGATCTTGTGAAGGTTTTTTTTGCACACCTCGATGTCATGGACCCTAACCTTTCCGCTGGTAGGCGCCATCAAGCCATTCAGGCATCTCATCAAGGTTGATTTCCCCGCGCCGCTGGAACCCAGAATGACAACAAACTCACCCTGGGAAACTTGAAAACTGATATGATCCAGCACCAGGTGGTCAAATTTCTTCGTGAGATTTTCCACTTCCAATACCATGTTGTCACCTCCCCTTGTTTCTTATATTAACATACATATATCAATGGAGTATTAAAATTGTGTTAATTAATGATTAAGAGCGTGTAAAATTTCAGTAGGAGAAAGTGAGGCGGAAATAGAAAAGAGACCTCACCGGTTGTCTCCTCAGGCAACCACCCCTAACACAATAGCCAAGGAGGGTGAGGTCTCATGTGGATGATTCGCGACATTGTGGAGATTATCCTGCTAGTCATACGAGAAATGTATCGATTAATAACCACTTACCAGGATTTTGCAGAACTAGAGAAAGGTATCTACCGGTTGGTGCAAAAGATAACGTTGAAGTTGTTAGTGACAGCTTGCAATTATCTGGACGAACAACTAATGCGAGATAGGAACAGGAAGCAGCTGAAGCTCGTACATACAAAACCCCGGGTTATAGTGACGCCATTTGGAGAAGTGGCGCTGGAGCGGAGGTATTATCGGGATCAAGAGACAGGAGAAGGCAGGTATCTGTTGGATGAAGCATTGGGCCTGGCGCCACGGCAACGCTTGTCGCCGTGGACGACAGAGTTGGCGGTGACAGCAGCGGCGGAGATGCCGTACCACCGGGCAGCTGCCTGGCTAAAACAGGTAACGCTGGGTGCAGTAGACATACAAGCGATGAGCCTGTGGCAAGAGGCACAAGAGGCTGGGAAAAGGCTTGCGGAGCAGGTAGAGCAAGAACGCTCGGCGGTTTTTGACCGGGGAGAAGTGCCAGAAGCGCGACGGAAGAGCCAGAGCCTGCGGGTAGAAGCAGATGAGGTATGGGTGGCGGCCCGCAACAATTGTAAGGAACGAAGGAAATTAGCGATAAAAATTGGCGTAGGGTATGAACGGAAGGTGAGTATGGGGCCGCATAGGCAGAGTTTGCAGGGACGCCGGGTAGTCACCGGAGTAGCGGAAGCACGGGTATTCTGGGAGCAAGCAGTAGCCCAATTTGGGCGGCAGTGGGACCTTTCTGCCGTAGAGAACTGCTGCGTAGGTGGTGACGGCGCACCATGGGTGAAGCTGGGTTGTGAGTATTTCCCAGGGGCAACGTACCAGTTGGACCCCTACCACTTGCGGCGGGCATTATTGGAGGGTTTGGGCCATGATGAGGCGGCGTACAAGGCAGTAAGTGCTGCTCTTGTGGAGGAGAACTGGGCAGAGGTAGAAAAAGCTCTGGTGGCCGCTGAGCGAGCGAGCAAAGGAGCTAAACGCCAGCGAATAACAAAACTGCGTCGATACTTGCAAGGGAACTGGGAAGGGATCTGCCAGAAGAAAGTAGCAGAGCGTCTTGGCACGATAGAGGGCCAGGTGTTCCACCATGTTGCCCGTCGGATGAAGCGGCACGGGGCCCGTTGGAGTAATACAGGGGCTGACCATCTCGCACGCCTGCTGGCAGCACGGGCTAACGGCGAGTTGTCAGAAGTGGCACGGCAGGTCTGGCAGGCACAACCCGAACTGATCCGCCGTGTTGCTGGGGACAAGCCCATCCGTGCCGAAGGCCGGCTACCCGGTCAAGATCCGGCCGCCTGGCTGCGAGCCAGCTTACCGGCGCTGTATGGCCCAGCAGCAGATGAGCCATGGGTCAAGTACGTGCTACGTGTACTTACAAAGAAGTTACCAATTGTTGCCTAAAACATGAAATTCGCTAGTGTGTGGGGGTCACCTACTGAATCTTGACACGCACAATGATTAAATAATAATTGGAATTTGCAATGCGATTAATTAAATTTGTTAATAAATCAAACAAAAAAGGAACCCATTGAAGGGGCTGTTGACAAATTGCTTTTTGAGTGAACCGTGTAGAATTTATTCTACACGGCTGCCGTCGAGGCAGCCTTTATGTGCGCCCGGCATGGGCGTTATCTATAGGGTTCAAGTCCCGAATGGCGAAGGCAGTAGTAGCCATTAGCTTAAGGCAAGGGTCTCTACCGCGAGGTAGAATCTGAAGGAAGCCGGTGGCAAATCTCCGGCCCGAGTCAGTCAAGACTTTGTGGAGAACATTTTTTCGGTTCACTACGGGCGTTGTCAATCACTAGTTAGCGAACCATTTTCAGGAATTAATATCGTAAGCGCTTTCGGACTCTCATCCCTCATCTTGAGGCGATGATACGATATTCCATTTTTTTACACCCAACCACCATCCCGGAGCGCCGACAACGCTTGATGGATCGGCGTCCCGGATGACCGCTGCAGACACGGTAGATTCTGACGCACCACATCTGCCCATAACCGTCCGGCCTTCCGTTTGGCCTGTTCGATCCGCTTGGACTTTGTTGAGGCCGAGACGGCCGACTGGGGCTCTTGCTCCTCCCACCGTCCCTTTCTCCACCCGATCCCGTCGATTCGGGCTGCCATCGCCCTCAGAAACGCCCGAAGCCCTTGGTCTTTCCAGCTGCGGCGGGATTTCACCCGATGCGCAAACCGGCTCATCACGCTCTCGGCGTGGCCCATCGGACGCATGCCGGTCGTCTCCACCCCTTGCTCCGACAGCCACTCCCGATAGTCCCGGATGCATCCCGGCATCGACTCGATCCGGCGAATCAAGGCGGCCAGCTGTTGTTCTTTGCCTTCGTCCCCCAACGTGCCGACCGCGCTGTTCAGCTCCACCAGAAGCCCCTCTTCGTCTTGTTTCGCCAGCTTCTTCCGCACCTCCCGCCAACGCGGATGGCCGGAGAGGCATTGGCGCAGCTCCCGCGCCACATGAAATCGATCCAGCTGAAAGCAGGCTCGCTTTCCAAAATACTCCCGGCAGGCTGTGATCCACGACGCCGCGTCGCCGTTGATGATCAAAAGGTCCCGGCACGGGTCATAGGCATATTCGTTCATCAGCCACTCTTCAAACCGTTCCCACACGTCTCCCACCCCTTCATGGAGGTAGTGGCGCCGGTTCACGAGCTTGAGCTGCGAACCGTTTCGTTTCCATCCCTCGTGAACCGCCAGGATTTTCTCTTCTTTCGCCCGTTTCCCTTTCCCCTGGCGGGAAATGAACAGCCCATCCGCCTCCACAAACAGCACTCGGCCGTGCCGTTTGGAAACAGGGTGGTGCAGCGAGACAGGGGCCTCCAGCACCAGTTGGCGAATCGCCTCGTGGCTCATGACCGCATACCCCACGATCGACTCCAACGTACGGGCCGCTTTGCGGTAGGAAGAGCACTCTACGGCCAACTCGACCGCCGTTTCCTCGAGGCAAGGGCTGATCGACTGCGCTCCATCAAAGCCCAGTTCGGCATCCAGCAAGAAGGTATACGCCCCCGCCTGCCGATCATAGTAGTAGTTCCGTCGAAACGTCACTTCTCCAAACAGCGTTTGGATCGTGGTCGGCCGTTTGTCTTTCAGCTGATACCGGCGCTTGTCCCGCGCTTCCGCCAGTTGTTGATCAATCTCCTCCAAAAGGGCCGCCAACAAGACAGCGAACACCTTTTGAAGAGTTCTGACTAATTGTTCCTCCAGCTCTTTTAATAAAGGCCATTCTGTGGTAAGATGTTTCATGGACTCTCTCCCTCCTGTTTTATGGATGTTGGTCATCACCATCATAGCAGGGAGAGAGTCCTTTTTGCATGACATTTGCTTTTTTCTACCGCGCTTCGCTTGGTGGCCCCGACGAGCGTCGCGAACAAAAGTTCGCAACCCTCGTCGGGGAATCATTCCTGAATGTCACCCACAAATATTTTACTCACACATGAATTACTATGGGAAGATGCTCGTTGATGAAGTTCCGCCAGGATTCAGCAAATGCTTGAAAAGTGCATTAAAGGCAGTTCCTGTTGAAAACCCATTCAGAGGACCTGCTTTATTTGAACAGGATGGGTTTGTTTATAAATGTTCATGGCAGGGAGATATATCTGAGTTTAACGGGAATGAGGCAATATGCTTTGGTGGTATTGAAATATATAGATTGTCTTTTCATGGCGGATATATAAAATAATAGTATTAAATATTTTACACACACCGTAAACACAAACTTTTTATGGAGGCATTATCCAAAACCGATGCTTGAGATAATAAGTTGCAGCAGAAGAACGGATATTCCTGCGTTTTATTATGATTGGCTTCAGGAATGTCTGAAAAATAAATATGTAATGGTAAAAAATCCTTACAGTAAATCAACATATATGGTAGACTTGTCTCCTGAAAGGGTGCATTCCATATGCCTGTGGTCAAAGTCGTTTGCCAATGTACTTAAAAACCCTGGATATTTGTCGCTGTATAATCTGTACTTTCAGTTTACAATCACGGGCTACTCCAAATTCCTGGAACCAAATGTTGTTGATACAGAAGAAGCGCTGAGGCAGATGGAGCAACTGGCTCGAAACTACTCGCCTAAGCAAATAAACTGGAGATTTGACCCTATCATTCTTAGTATCAAGGGAGAGAAAAATCCGACACCAGATAACTTTGAAAGAGCAAGGCTAAAGGTGTTTGAGGCTTTATGCAGGGATATTTCTTCCTTTGGAGTCAATCGTTGTACCATAAGTTTTCTTTGCTTATATAAAAAAGTGGAACAAAGAATGAAAGCATCGAAGTTTACCTATTTAATTCCTTCACAGCAACAGCAGATTGAATTAGTAAGCCAATTAGTGGAAATTGCAGATAAATATGGGACTACTATTTATACATGTACCAGCCCCATCATTGAAGGAGTACCTGGGGTGAAGAAGGGACATTGTATAGACGGGGCCTACCTTGAAGCATTGTTCGGGAAAAGAGCCTCACATGCAAAAGATGCAGGGCAAAGAAAAGAATGCGGATGTACCAGGTCAAGAGATATTGGAGCATATAGTGGGCAGAGTTGCGGGCATGAGTGCCTTTATTGTTATGCGAGATAATTGAAATACAGTTTCCTGTCGGAAAAGTTATTTGTCAATATGTATTGAGAATATTAAAGGTATCCGATAACTAAAGTGAAAAATATAATTTGAGGAGCAAAGAATTTATGAAAAAAATAACATTATACAATATAATTTTTCCAATTTGGTTTTTATTGTTTTTACCTCCAGTCATCATGATAACGCTGATAGGTAATTTTATCATTGATTCATTGGTAATAATGGTTTGCTTTTTCGTGTTCAGGTTGGGTAATGTACAAAACAACCTAAAAACATTTTATAAGAAAAGCATATTAAAAGTTTGGATATTTGGATTTTTAGCAGATATTATAGGTGCTTCAATACTATTTTTATTGGGGGCGGTCGGAAATTCCCTGAAATTACCTAATGAATTGATTGCAGGAATAAATTATGACCCATTTAGCCATCCTGCGGCAGTTGCAATAATAATATTTTCCATGCTGATATCTGCAGTTTTTATATTTGTATTTAATTATAAATTTACTTTTAAAAAACAGATTGAAGACAAGAAGTTAAGATTAAAAGTAGCAATTACTATTGCTATTATTACAATGCCGTGGACATTTTTATTGCCGACTAAGTGGTTTTATCATTGATTTTAAAGTATGTTAAGCAACTTAAAAAGAACAGCAGGATTTAGTTTTACAACTGTTCCATATGGAGAAAGTTAAAAAAATGAGAATAAAGACTCAAAGTACAAATATAAAGATACCAAAATTGGCTAACTAAATGTAATAAAGGCTCTATATACACAGAGCCTTTATTAATCTTAATAATTCGAAACTTTAAAATAACGAAACAATAAAAACCGAAACATTAATAAATCGAAACATTAATTTCTTGATATTATTATATGCAAAATAGAGTTAAAAATCAACCCTTTTTTTAACTATTTATTATATAGCCTTCAATACCTTTTTCAGTATTTAATTCTTTTGTTATAAACCTGTTTTCTTCCAAATACTGAATGACACTGCTCGCCAACTTTTGAGACATTTGGAATTTTTGCTGCATATCTTCATTTAACCATTTTGCACCATAGATTTTGCCTTTGTTTTTTGGGTCAGAGTACCAATTACTAATATGCTCTAATACTGAATCTTTCCAAAATTCAGGTTTTGCTCTTTCAGTATTAATATCAAATATATTTACTAAGTCATAAGACACATGTGCATACTGTGTAATATCCTGATATTGTGAAGAATTTACCCCAATATACAGCAAATGTACTTTTTTTCCTTTATATATCATTCTGCTCATT
The DNA here is from genome assembly GCF_002252565.1 of Petroclostridium xylanilyticum. Classification (NCBI taxonomy): domain Bacteria; kingdom Bacillati; phylum Bacillota; class Clostridia; order Eubacteriales; family Oscillospiraceae; genus Petroclostridium; species Petroclostridium xylanilyticum. The sequence goes on along the minus strand of NZ_NPML01000018.1, from coordinate 279,093 downwards.
ATTGGTATCATATCACTATCCGTAGTAACAAACACAAAAGTATTTACGGATATATCTTTATAGCAAGTTTCTATGGCATCTATTGATAATTCAATATCTGAAGCATTTTTTCTAAACATTTCTCCTAATCCATTACCATAAACATGTCTAATTTGGACTCTTTTTTGCTGGATATTTCTTAAAGACACCTTAATTTGGTCATAATCCGCATATGCTCTAAATACCCTCACTACATCACGGTTATATAATCGCCAAAGTAAGTTAAAAATATCATATTCGTCACTGTTTGCATCTAATGCAAAACTTCTTAAACCGTGATATATATTGTCATAGTCAACGAATATGGCAACATTACCATTTAAATTCTCATTAACCATTTTCAAACATTTTTCATATTCATTATTATTCATAATCATATACCTCCTGTCATAATTTCTCAAAAACCTACAATATGGATATATTGTATTAATATATGGATGTTTTTTCAAGATTATTTTAGCAATTGACGTAGATTTAGATTTATAAAGATTTGTTATCATATTAGTTAAAAATACTCTAAACTTGATTCTGCTGCAATAACTCAAAAATATGAAAATTATGAGAATAATTATACTAATTTCAATGCTTATAAAGGTGAATTAACTGTATATTTATTAGCAAAACTTAATAAAAATGAGTTATTGCAGTGAAATCAAACTTGTATGTTATACTAAAGTAAGAGTTTAATTTTTGACAGTACTTTGAATATTTCTGTTTTAACTGACTTATCAATACACTTTATATAAAAAATTGTGAAAAAAGAAAAGATGGGTAATTTCGGTATTTGTTATACCATCACTCAATAAATATAAAATTGGAGCAAGCCTTTGATATCAAATGGACGGATTGTTTTTTTCATAAGATTTAGCGGTTTTATAAGGATTTAATTATCGGATTTCAAGACAGCGGCATTGGTGAAACGATGTGGTAGCACTTGATTAAATCAAAACAATCTTGAAATGCCTATAATATCCTTCTTATGATATAGAAGCAAAAAGATGGAATTTTAGAATGTAAGGAGGACTATTATAATGCTGAATGGAGAAGAAACTTATTGGAAATATATAAATGACTCTATATCACTAAAGATTCCGAAAAAGTTGTTATTAAATTTAGTAAGACAGATAAATCAACACCTGGAAGTACTAAATCTTGAGAAGGAATTGTATGATAATCTTGCTATACAAGAAGGTATTAGCAATACAGAGGTTATAAGGACAAAGTTGTTTCTTTGTATAGCAGTAGCCAATGACAGAGAAGATGATATTCACATGGAACTGAGTGTAGCAGAATTCTTAGTTCTGCGGGATTGTGTGTATTGTAATAATTCACTCCTGCATCTACAAGCAAAGATGAAACCATATATTTTAAAGTCATATCAAGAGTTTTACGAATATATTGAAAGCATTTATGAGATGCTAGATGGAGATGAGATAAAAGTGTATTGGGATTTTATAAAGAACTGCAAAATTATAGATAATACTATTCACTAAAGCAAGAAAAAAGGCATTAGGGAATAATATCCTGCTAATGCCTTTTAACTCAATACTTTTTGTCTTTTGTGTATATAGCCTCAATTTTGGTAATAAAGGATAGAAGCATAATAAATGAAATGCCTGCTACAGAGCCGATAATTAAGCGAATGATAAGGTTTTCCACAACAATGGAAAGAGGAATTAAAAAGATATTCCCCAAGATAAGCAGTTTTAAAGTTCTAAAAACACTATGCCTCATAAAATACCTCCTTATGTTCGAGATTGTATGGAATCTTATCCGATTACTACATATCATTTCAAGCAATAATTTTGACGTTTAAAATAAAGTTGTTTTATGTTAAAATAAAATACACAGCATAGATGGTTTAAATGCCATTGACACAGACATCTAAGTAAAAGGTGTCTTGGAGTCAGTGGCATTTTTTATTTTGAAATTTAGGAGTTTAGGGATAAGGTTTAAGGCATAAGGGATATTACGATTATACTAATCCTTGATTCCTAAACCATAGTCTCTAATCCCTAACATATGGAGGTGTTTGCGTGGCCAAAAGAAACACAAATTGGGATGAAAACAAGTTAAAAAGATGGATAAAAGAAGGCAGGGGACAGGGAGAAGGGAAGGAATATAAGCCCTGGCTTACTATACAAGATTATCCTTCGATGGGAAGAGCAACAAGGATATTTGGCTGGACTACACAGCGAATACACCACTTCTTCTCTGACTCTCAATTGAAATACTTTTATTTATTAGACTGGGAAGAAAAAGTAGTAGATATTAGGGAACATTATCCGCTTTTAGACCTGGAGACAGTACTGGAAGATACTGCAGATTTAAAACTGGATAAGTTTATAGATAAGAAAACAAAAGAACCCTACATATTAACTACAACATTTTTAATTACGCTGTTAAATCCTGATGGACAAAAGAATTTCGCTGCAAGAAGCATAAAATATGCATCGGAATTATCAAAAAAGACTACAATTGAAAAACTGGAGATTGAAAGAAGATACTGGACTGCTAAAGGAATTAACTGGGGTATTGTGACAAATAAGGACATCAACGATGTTAGGGCAAAAAATATAGAGTGGATTCATTCGGCGATGACTTCCGACGACTGCAACGGGCTTTCTAAAGATGATTTTGATGAATTACTAGACGCACTTTTATATAGGCTTATAGATAATCAGCAGAATATCAGGGAAATTATATCAAGATTTGAAAAGGACTATTCCTTGGATGCGGGGGCAGGGTTACTGCTGTTTAAGCATTTAATTGCGGGAAAAAGGATAGCCCTTGATATGGATAAGCCTATCAATCTCAATGAGAGCGGTTATTCACTGCGCCTGCCTGAAACAAGCGGTAAAGGAGGGCATGAGGTTGTTAAAATATACAGTTAATTCGCTAATCGAATGGAAGGATGAAAGTGAAAGTACCAGCATAGAAAGAGTACTTTGGATGGATGAAGAATTAGTGTATGTTATTGATGTTAATAAAAACAGCGCCCCATATCTGCGTAGTACTGCAGACATAGATAGTGCACTGATAAATGGAAGGGCAGTTATTAAAGAAGATGACACGCTTGCAGTTATATTAAAAGAAGAAGATATTCCAGAAAAACATAAAAAGATGAGGGACAATGCTTGGAAAGTGATTAAGGATATGGTGGCTTGCGAACCAGAAATTTTTGAGTCTCATTTCAGGAGGAAGGCAGTTCGTGAGGCTTCTGCATTTCATAATATAAGTGAATTGTGGGTATTTGAGTATCTTAAGCGGTACTGGAAAAGAGGGAAAACACCTAATGCCTTAATACCAGACTATAGGAACTGCGGGGGAAAAGGTAAAGAGAGGAAGGCTGGAAATGCCAAAAGGGGCAGGCCAAGGAAGTATCAGGACATAAATGGAGAAGGGGTAAATGTAACCGAGGATATTAAAAGAATTTTCCGCATTGCTGTTAATAAATATTATTACACTACAGCAAAAAACTCTCTTACGCTGACATATGAACTGATGAGGAAAGAATATTTTACAGACGGCTTTAAAGAAGAAAATGGCGTAAAGATACCTGTCATAAAACCTCAATCAGAGATTCCGAGTTTTGGCCAGTTCAGATATTGGTTTGAGAAGGAGCGCAGTATTAAAAAAGAGATAACTAGCCGCTATAGCAACAAGAAATTTCTAAAGCAGTACAGAGCCATAACGGGAAGTGCTTTAAGCGGAGTAATGCAGCCTGGAACTTTTGAAATAGACTGCCAGGTAGGTGATGTCTACTTAGTATCAAGGTTTAATAGAAACTGGGTCATAGGCAGACCTGCCATTTATGCAGTAATTGACAAGTTTAGCCGTATGATATGCGGAATCTATATAGGACTGGAGAGTGGCTCCTATACTGGTGCCATGATGGCGCTTTTAAATGCAACTATGAATAAAGTAGAATACTGCAAGCAGTACGGTATTGAAATAGAGGAAAAGGATTGGCCAGTCCACTACTTACCAGAGACTATTATCGCTGATAGAGGGGAATTAGAAGGAGGAAATATTGAAAACCTTATAAACATGCTGAATATAAAAGTGCAGAATACACCTCCATACCGTGCAGACTTAAAATCGGCGGTAGAACGGTTCTTTGGCCTTACCAATGAGAGGGTAAAGCCATTTTTACCTGGTTCTGTAGATTTAGACGGCAGGGAAAGAGGGGACAAGGACTACCGACTGAAAGCAAAACTTGATTTATACCAGTTTACACAGATTATGATAAAGTGCATTTTATACCACAATAACTATTATCACTTAGATTACTATAAGCGGGACGAGATGATGGTGGAGGATGATGTCCCCTGCATTCCCATTGAACTTTGGAACTGGGGAATTGCAAACAGGGGAGGAACCCTGCGGAGTATATCGGAGGACATTGTTAAATTGGCCCTTATGCCTTCTGATACAGCGGTAGTTACTGAAAAAGGAATAAAATATAAAGATATGTATTATGCATCTTCGAACATGCTAAAAAATGATGTATTTGCAAATGCACGGACAAATGGAAGGTGGAGAGTAAAGATAAGTTACGACCCACGCAATATGAACTGCATTTATGTCTGTGGCGATAATCCCAAAGAATATGAGAAATGTTTTTTAATAGAGAGCAGTACCAGATATAAAGATAAAGCAATTGAGGAAATAGAGTATTTGTTGGCGGTAGAAAGAATGCAGAAAGAGAAAAGTAAAGATTCGGTGGCACAAGCAAAAACAAAACTGATTGCAGAAATAGAAGATATCGTAAAACAGGCGGATGAAGATTATAAAAGGGAGACAAGTACTGCAGAGAGCGACAGGCAGAGGGTAAAAAACATAAGGGGAAACAGGAAGATTGAAAAAACAGCAAGAAGGGCGGAAGAAGCATTTAAACTAGGAAATAACGAAGGAGATTATGACAGCAGCGTATTTAATGAAGAAGATTTTGAAGAAGGGATGAATACCCTGCAGTTGCTTTTTAAAAGGCAGAAGGAGGTGCTGAAGGGTGAAGAAGATAATAATTCCTAATGGCAGCATGGCAGAAGAAGCACAATATAAGGAACAGGTGATACCAGATTATCAGGATAATCCTTTCATAGAAGCACTTCCAAATCTTCTTTCTCCTCATAAAGTGGTAGAAAAACTGGCTTTTTATCCTCAATACCACCAAAATGAAAGGAAGTTGGACAGCCACTACAGAATTTATATGGTAGACAGGCTCTTTCAAGTCTTTCAGCCCTTACCAATGAACATAGAACTGGAAAGAAAGATATCACGTGCCCTGCGTCAGGGGTATGTTTTTCGAAATCCGTTTGGAAGTAAACTGGCTCAGGGCTTTTGCAGAGACTACTATGGAACGAATCCTGTTAATTCAAAGGATGATGACGTATTTTATCCATCATCCTTTGGATTTACTCTTATAGGCATATCGGGATTAGGGAAGACATCTTCATTAAAGCGTATACTAAATATGTATCCACAAGTTATTGTTCATTCGGAGTATAGAGGCATCCCTTTTTCAGCGTATCAGGTAGTATGGGTAAAATTAGAGTGTCCTCATGACGGGTCTATCAAGGGATTGCTGTATGAATTTTTTTCAGAAATAGACAGGCTATTGGGAACCAACTATTATCAAAAGATGATGAGGACAAGGGCAACAGCAGATGCCATGATGACGGTGATGAATCAGGTAGTCAGAAACTGCTCTTTAGGCATATTAATTATAGATGAAATCCAGCATTTAAGCATGGCTAAATCGGGAGGAAGCGAAAAAATGCTGAATTTCTTTGTAAACCTTGTAAATAATGTAGGGGTGCCAGTTATTTTAGTGGGAACCCCAAAGGCAGTTAAGGTACTTCAGGGGGATTTCAGACAGGCACGAAGAGGGTCAGGTCTTGGTGGCGATATGGTATGCGACAGGATTCAAAAAGATGAGGTGTGGGATTTATTAGTAAGTTCTATATGGCACTACCAGTGGACGAGGAAAGAAACTCCCTTTACTCCTGAAATAAGCAGTATTTTATATGAAGAAACGCAGGGGATACCTGATTTATTAAAAAAAGTCTATGCTATTGCTCAAGCCTACGCCATTTCATCAGGAAAGGAAGAGATAACTCCATATATTATTAGGAAGGCGGCGAAGGAAAACTTAAAATTAGTACAGCCAATGCTGACTGCCTTAAAGACTGGCAACATCAGAGAAATTGCTAAATATGAAGATATCTGCATGACTGGTATTGATTTCGATGACTTTTTAACCCGAACCAAAGAATCTATTAACCTGGATTTGCGGGCAAAGGAAATAAAGAAAAGGCAAAACAAAATGAAGCAGGAAAACCTCATGGAGGAGAAAAAGGAAGCCGTATTAAAACTTGTTGATTTAGGAATGGATGCTAAGAAGGCTCAGAAAATAATTGATACCATGCTTTCTCAAAATCAGGATGTAAGTGCAGAGGGCATGGTGGAAGATGCGATGGCGCTGCTTAAAGATGAAGGCATGAAGGAAGAGCCAGAGAAAAAGGGAATAAGGAAGGTAAAAGGAAGAAAGGAAAAACAGAGTACGGCAAATCCACTTGATATCCGAACTGTTGTTGAACAGGGGAAAAAGGATAATAAAAGCGCTTACAAGTCCTTAAAGGAAGCGGAATATATTATAAGTTTTGAGGATGATATTTTTTCTATGGAGTTGGTATGGTGAACTTTTTTCCTGTGCCTTATCCAGATGAAGTACTATATAGTAGTTAGCACGCTATTGTATGCGAAGTGGAAACATAAAGGAAATTCATAACTTTGAGGACTTGTTTGGAACAAGGAACTGTATAGCAGTAATGGAACTGCCTACACAACTCGATGCATTAATCGAAAATATGCCTGTAAATACAAAATATACAGCAGAATACTTTATCTTTAAGCACACCTTATTTCCTTTTCTTGCAGCATTTATTCCTCAGGAACGTGCTAAAAAAATAATTCAAACTATGAGAAACGGTGAGGGTGCTGTTTCCTACATAAGAATAGGTTTAATATCAAATTCCATTACCTTAAATAAGTATTTTAGATTTTGCCCTGAGTGTTTCAAAGAAGATATAGAAACATTTGGGGAACCATACTGGCACAGAAGCCATCAAATTACAGGGGTATTTGTATGTTCTAAACATAAAATACCCCTTTATAATAGTACGGAACTTATAAGAGCAGGAAACAGGCAGAGGTACATCAGTGCATCTCATAAGAACTGTATAGTAGAAGAAGAAATAAGTTATTCAAATGATTTGATGGAGAAGATGCTTTGGATGGCAGAGGATGCAGAAATACTTTTAAACAATCAGTTTGGATTTAAGGAGCCTGAATGGTTTCAAAGTCAGTTCCGAGTCAAGTTAGTTGAAAAAGGCTATGCAAGAATGAATAACTATATTTACCAGAAGAAATTAAAGCAAGACTTTGTAGACTTTTATGGACATGAATATTTACAACTAGTTCAATCTCCTGTATCGAATAATAGCGGAGGTTGGTTATCAGATATGGTAAGAAAAAATAATAGAACAACTTATACAGTAAGATATCTATTACTAGCGAGATTTCTTGATATTCCTGTCGCTGATTTGTTTAATATAAAACTTGGTTTTAATGATGAAGATGAGAATAATATTGATGCTTATCAGGAACTGTGGGACCAGAGACTGATAGAACTTGCCCAGTCAGGATTATCGATTAGAGAAATTGCAGAAGTATTAAAATCATCCACCAAGACAATTAGAAAAAGTATCGATAGACTTGGAATTGAACCATTTTGGAAGTTTAACGGCGGTGGGAAATACCTTCACGAAAAATATACTGATACTGAAGAATTTAAAATAAAAAGAGAAAAATTTAGGAAGAAATGGCTTCAACTTCACGCTCAGCATGCCGATATAAGTAGTAACCAGATAAGAAGAAAAAATGATGGATTATATACATGGCTGAAAAAATATGATAGCGAATGGTTAGAACAAAACTATCGCAGGATACAAACAGTAGTTAATACCGTTGATTGGGCTAAAAGGGATGCTGAATTGCTACCACAAGTAAAAGAAGTTGTAAAAGAGATGAAAGAAGGCAAGCCTGAAAGGATAACTTGGACAACAATAGGAAGTAGATTAGGGATTAGCGGTTGGCTCTCTAAGAAGAAAGAGAAACTTCCATTGACTAAGGCATATATTGAGTCTGTAGTGGAAAGTATGGAAGAGTTTCATATAAGAAAAATTAAGTGGTCTATAAATGAACTAGAGAAGCAAGGGAAACCGATGACATTATGGAATTTGGCAGAAACAGCAGGTGTTAAAACAAGATATATGAAAGAAATTTATAAGGAAATAGAACAGGTATTAAAGAATAAAGGATATGATTGTAATTTTAAATGGTAGGTTCAAGACTACATATAAGGATAAGACATTGCATGTTTAGGTATTATTGAGAAGACATATAATACTGAGTTTGTGAAACTCATCCTAGTGCTTAAGCGATAATAGAAAACTTAAGACGATACTTTAAAAGTGTTCTACTTAAAAAATCACAAACCATCACCAATGGAACCAGTGTTGAAAATAAGATATAATGAGACATATCATAAGTAGAAATTAAAATAAATTTTATTTTAAAGTATGTATTTGTCAAGTGAAAAATGGACCTTTTTATAATTAAATTTTACCCCCCTTAAAGATGACATTAGTGTAAATAATTAACATTAACATGTTCCTTTCACATAGGGAAAAAACTTTTTCAAGAATCCAGTTGACAACAAGCCTCCCCTCTATGATTAGCCAGCCGATGCGGCCAGCCCCCACCCCCTCGAAGTATGGCTATGAAGTTCGAGCATAGAGGGAGATGGGCGGCTGGCGCCTTAACAGGCTATCATACAGGAACCTCTCATTGTAAACCGCACTTAAAAAACTTTTTTCTCCCGAGCTTCAGGTATCCTTAAATAAACTTCTTAAACTATCGCCCCCCTTCTTATGACATGGTTGTTAAAATTATTGTTTCTGCATCCATTCTCTGGTCTCTTTGAGCCTGAATGAGTTACCGTTCATATTCACTATGTAAGCTTTGTGAGTTAGTCTGTCAATCATTGCAGCTGTCATGACAGGATCCTTAAATATCTCTCCCCACCTTTCAAATGATAAATTAGTAGTTATAATTGTTGATTTTCTCCCGGCTCTTAATGATAGATTGGTAAACAGCAGTTCAGATCCTTCCTTATCAAAGGAAATGTAACCTAGTTCATCTGCTATAACCAGATCATATTTCTCAAACCTATTTTCAAAGGCCCGCAAGCTTTTCTCTGAACGGCTCTCTTTAAGCTGGTTTATCAGTATAGGCACTGCCGTAAAAAGCACCTTATAGCCTTTAAGGCAAGCTTTTATGCCCAATCCTATCGCAAGATGGGTTTTACCTGTACCGGGATTCCCTGCGAGTATCACGTTTTGACCGGTAGATATAAATTCAAGAGAACTTAGCGTCTTAAGTTTCTTTTGGGCATCCTCTGGTAAATCCTCAACCTTTAAATCTTCAATATATTTTTTATACGGGAAACCGGCAAGCCTTATCCTGTTCTGCTTTGCATGTTCTTGCCTTAGATCATGCTCCCTCTCTAATAGCCGTAATAAATACTCTTCATAGCTTACATCTCTTGTACTTGATTCTTTTGCCTCCTCTTCGAAGTATTTCCTTATGGCTGGAAGTCTTAAAAATGTTGCATACCTTTCTATATCCTTATACATTTCCTTCTTATCTTTTATACTCATATAATTACCGTCTCCTTCGTAAATTCTTCAGAAGAAGTGGGTATCAGATATTTAAATTTTTCAAGCATTTCCTCAGCTTTTGCAGTTATTTCACAGACTTTGGCATTATATTCTGCGCTGCTTCCTGTTAAGGTTACATCCTGTGAGCGGTTGCAAATTGCCTTTATCTTCTCAGTCGTTACATCAAGAGGGCTTATCTTTTCTAAAGCTGAAATTGCTTCTTCAACTTCTTCTATACTTTTTTGTGAAATTAATTCCAGTAACTCTATGAATTGCTTCTCCCTTTTGATATAATACCTACTGTAGATTTGTTGAAGCCTGGGATCTGCCTGATGCATTGCTGTGCTGCTGGCTAGAGCTCCCGGCTTTCTCTTTAATGTGTTCACATAATGCTCTATCTTGATATCCCACTCGTTAAACCTATATCTCCTGTTATGTTCTGCTATTTTGACCCCTTCATAAAAACATAGGATTTTGTTTGAATATACCTTGGTAAATATTTTTTTACCTACGTACATGTCAGGGACAGAATAATGGCATGTATCAATAATTATAGTGGAATACTTATCAACACGGGGCTCTACAATCCTTGCAGCATCATACATAGGCATTTTGGGTAATAACCCCTCACGTTCTTCTTCCAATATTTCAAAAGCAGTCTTATTATCGTTAAGCTTTTGTTTCCTGTTATTCAATTGGTCACATACTTTTTCAAGATATTCATTTGCTTCCTCTATTGAACTGAAATGATCCTTAAATGCGAATGCTTTCCTGCGGATGTACTCCACACTCCGCTCCACATGGCCTTTCTCATTTCCGGAACGTATGTTGCAGAACCTGAATTTAAAGCCATAGTATATGGACAGCTTTAGTAATGCCTCAGTAGGCTCCTTCTCATGTGGCCCAACAAATTTTTTTACTGCAACCTTTGTGTTGTCATAAACCATTGTCCTGTAAACCCCGGATATCTTATCAAAAAACAATGCATGAGATTCTTGAAAACATGCCGTATCCTGCTTTGTAAATAATCTTGCATATCTAAAATTACCCTTTGCACTTGTAAAAGTAGACAACTGCAAAACTTTATACTCATTATCTATGTATAATTTTACTTCACCCCAATCAAATTCACATACATCTCCTGGATCATATTCAGCTTTTATATAGGCCTCAGCTCCTTTGCTCAATAGATTATTTACTGTATTTACAACAGTGGGATAGCTAATATCATAACCTTCAGCAATCAATGCTTCATATATGTCTGTCTTCTTCTTTTGCTGTTTGGACTGACCGATACTCCTTTTGTAGTCATTCTCCTTAAGATAAAATTCTATTTTTTCTATGATTTCATCAGTTAGCTTCCTCTTGGATCTGTTTTTAGAATCATATGTAGGCTTTTCGACTATACTGTCAGTCAATTCTCTTATATCATCAATAGTACCGGCATCTAGAAGTTTTTGCCTGCTTGCCTCATATTCCGCAATATACTTTCTTACAGTCTTTACGTTAACACCCAACTCCCTTGCTATAGCCTTTTTTGCTTTATTTTCCAAATATGCTGCTATGATAATTTGCTGCTTCTGGCTCAACTTAATCAACTCCTCTTGCCCCCTCTTATGCATGTTTTACATAAGAGAGTTTACCTGTCAGGGGGGGATTTTTCAATTATAACCGGGGTCCATTTTTAGATTAGCATAAACAAAAGTAATCATTGAGGAGAGTATATTAGTGGAGATTATTGATTTAAGACCTTATTCTGGTTTAAATACAAGGATATTAGATTATAAGACTAATGAAATCATATTTTCAAAAGACAATAAAATAGAAGAAAAATATTATTATTGTATTAGCAGATATAATCTTAATTCGAATACTGTAGAAGAAATATATAGATATGAAATTCCTCATTATGAGTTTTATAATCAATATGCTTATATTTTTGGAGAAGAGATTTTCATAATTAAGATGAAATTTCCACATAAAGTAGAGATAGATATCTTAAACAAGATAACGAAGAAAATTAAATCAATGCACTCCTTTGAGATTAAGGAGGAAATCACTTCTATTCCAATATCAATCAACAACCGTTACTTCGTATTCTATGGGGATATAGATGAAATGAATGAAAGGAAATATACTGAAAATAAGGAGAAGGGGTATAGTCATTACCTTTATTTATGTGACTTATCAGAGGATAAAATATATTTTATAAAAGACTTGAGGTTAGTGGATGGACTTTCAGTAGTACATGGTTTAATAAATAAATTACCTACATTTATACACGACAATCAACAATATTTGATATTTAATGAGACTTATATGGATGATTGGGAGTATGAAGATATTTATAATTTAATTCAATCAAACAAGTTAAGTAAGGATTTAGTTAAAGAAATAGAGGCATTGTATTTAATCAACATAAATGATTTTGTAAAAACTATTAAAATTGGCGAACAAAATGTACCATTTAAGGTTATTTGTAAAAGGCATATTAATGGCTGGGTAAGATATCTTGGAATGGATGACAAAAATATATATTTTAGAGAAAAGGATTTTATAACTCAAATAGAGAAGATATTTGCGATAAATAAAACAAATTTTGAATCTACTGTTGTGAAGGAAATAAACCACAAAGATGTTAAGGGTAGATTAATATATGATAATAATAAAATATATGAAGAAATAGAATCAGATGATTCTATAGAGATTAAAGGAATCTATAATTGTGATTATAATTTATGTTTTAAAAAAGATAGGAACATATCCTTTGAAGAATATATAAATAATAGATATTTGATTATTTCACAATGGATTGAAGACACAGAGGATAACTACTATGAGTTTGTCCATATTACAGATACTAAAGAAAATAAGTGTATTAAATATGAAGGTAGATGTCATATTTATGATAGCCATGTAATTCTATATTAATATATTAACAATAAAATTCATGTATTTATCAATATAGGAGGAACTGTATTATAAGTGACAGGGATAACGTTTGAGCCCCTTAGCATATGGCTAAGGGGCTCTTAAAATAATTTTTTGTATTCGTGATGTCCAAATGGACGGTTCTTTAAGAAAACCTTAAAGAACATTGTTTTAGTAATTAAATTTTAATACATTTTTATAATTTCGTCAAGACCTCTATCAAAATTTTTATGTATCGATAGTTTTCCCTAAAAATAATTTTTTAATCATATTATCGATTTCATTTAATTTATCGGTGCTAAGTATAAAATTGCTTAAAGAATGATAGGCTTTTATAGGTTCATAAATTCTCATTTTGCTTATTGTCCTTATTTGGGACACTATGGCTACAGAACCTTTTTTTAGATTATTCAACTCTTTCATATATCTATCCCTTTTTCTACTACATAATATATGACTTTTATCTTTAATTGTTGACTGTTTTATTTGCTCATCTAAGTAGGCTATTTGGTTTTCTAAAAATTTAATTTTATCTGTAAGTATCGCATCACCTAAATAGAGTTCAAACCTGTCATCAATATCTTCTGGTTTCTCATTATCTTTTAGAGAACGTAAAGGAATAATTGTTATTACTTTAGAACTTTTTTCATTATTATTATCAATTACTAAGCCATAGTGAAGTCCACCTTGTTCTGAGCCAATGTTATAGCCTAAATGAACGGATACAATATTGCCTCTTCTATATTTTATAAGTTTTTTCGGGTCAAACTGTTTCTCATTTTTTAAAAATTTTTCATTCCAGTCGTTTAACCAATAAGTTAATAGTTTTGCTTGTTTAAAATCTAAATCATTCAAAATTGTTTTTTTAAGTTCATTTAAGACCTGAGTTAAACTATTCTCTAAATCTTGTTGAGTTTTTAATTCTTTGATTTCCAAACATACTTCGCCCCCTTTCTACACATCAGGGACATTATACCACGAAAAAAGTTTAATTAACAGTTTTAATGTATTATAATGTAAATTTTAATATATTTGTATTTTATAATAAATTTTACGGAGGGGATGAGACCTGGGATTTGTTTTTTTAAAAATGAGAAAGAAAAATGAATAAGGATGCAATTGAAATAATATTATTAAAGTTAAACGATTTACATGTAGATACTTCGAAAACGTTTAATAGATATCAAGAAAAAATCAGGTAAGATATATTTAAAATGACAGATATTTAAGGGTAATATTGAATAAGTCCAACCTGATACGCTAGAAATTATAATTTTAAGAACTTGAATTTATCAACATGCAACAATCCTAATGGAATTAGAAATTAATCAATTGGAACCACAAAATTAACATTAGCGAAAATGCATGAAGTTTAATATTAGGGATACTCAGCAAAGAAAGAGAATATTGTCTGCTATTTATGGATTGCCTAAGGGCGATGTAAAGAAGTTAAAAGGCTATGAGTATTATAGACTTAGAGTTGGGGATGAGTTATTTTTACCGAGAATGATAAAGAACTTATTATACTGGTTATAGATATAGAGAACAGAGGCAGGTATATGAAAATCTATAGAGTTGTTGTACAGGAATATAAAACTTTTATTCATAAGATAGTCATGTATTCGGTAAACAACGGTGAAAATATTATTAACCTATTACCTGTTACCTAATCCCTGTATCTATGTATAAATCAAATAAACTCCTTTCATTTTGCAAATTATCGATAGGAAGAAAATAAAGTTCTTGCAGAAAACATGGTTTAAAAGGGATAAGGAATCTCGGTTAAGCCATGTTTTTTTATTAGAAATTCTCATTAGAATAGAAAAGTGAGATAAGGCTTAAAGTCAGTGAAATCAATGGATTAGAAGAAATGATGGGAGAAAAAATGAAGAGGAGAAATGGAAATAAAACTCCTTAATCCTTCCCCCTTAACCCTCAATCCTAAAAGCACTTTATTTTCATTTTTTGCCCCAAAAATTTAGGAATGAAAGGACTTTAGGAAGTGAGGAATAAGTGAATAGGAATTAAATGGGAAATTGGAAGAGAATAACAAGTAAGTAGTATCAAGGGTTTGAGGGGGATTTGTGAAAGGAGTTTATTTGATTTTTGTTGTGATTTTATTTTGGTTATACATAGTTAGGATTAAGGATTTAGGGGTAAGGAAAACAGGAAAAAATTTTGGGCGTATTTAGGGGGTAATTAGTTGTTGCAAAAATAAAGTAGTTTTATAAAAAGGGATAAGGAATAAGGGAAAGTCTTGAAAATACTAATGAAAATACTAAATTTAAAGGAGTTTTAAGGCACAAGACAAATGGGGATTAAAGGAAATTTATAATAGGACTTTATTTACTTTTACTATATAACATAGGGCTTTTTTCTGTTTCCAAAATTCATAGGGGCAAAAATTTTAGAAACAGAAAAGTTCTTTCATGAAGGATAAAGTTGTATTAAAAAGAAAATATAGTTCTGATATTTTATAATTCTTGATACAAGAATGAGGATGTAATTATATTATTTACTTACCTGTAAAGGAGTAAGCCTTAAATCTTCAATCCTAACAGAACTTTATTTGCACTTTATATATAACATGGGGTGTTTTTTCTGTTTCCAAAATGATATGAATGAAAAATCTTAAAACAGAAAAGTACTTTCATTATAAGATAAGGCCTATTAAAATAAAGGGAGGTAAGGATAAAATGATGCAATTAAAATGCAACATGTCGCATTTAGTTACAAAAAAATAAACGTGAGCACAGGAGCATATTATTGTTTATCTAAAGAGGAGTAAAACTAATAAATAAGCATATGTCTCATTATTTTGTCGCAATAAGAAAATATTTGAATCATTTAATTGCGACAAAATGTTTATTGATGCATTTTGCACTTACAGTTGCCGCAGAGTTTTATCTAAATGAATTGAGTAATAGTGTAAGAAATATAGGTAACTACACCAACGTAACGTTGATATAAAATTCTGATGGAAGCAATTTTGTGAGGATTTTAAGGTGTTAACAAAGCAGGTATTTAGATAATTGATAATGGAAAATTCATAAATAAAAGTAAAAGGAGCCGTGAAAGTATGAAAATTCTTCAGTTGAAAATAACATTAAAAGATGTAAAGCCTCCTGTATGGAGAAGGGTATTGGTTAAAGACGATATTACGTTTTTTAAACTCCACAGGATAATCCAGTATGCGATGGGGTGGTTTGAATCCCATCTTTATGAGTTCAGGCTGGGTGATATGATTATAGGGGAAAAAGATGATGATTGGGACTTTTACAGCAGATATGAAGTAAAAAGTGCAAAAAGGGTAAAGTTAAACAGTATGAACTTTGCACCCAAGGATAAATTCAGGTATGTTTACGATTTTGGTGATGACTGGAGACATGACATTATTGTTGAGAAGGTGCTTGACCCGGAAGAAGGCATTAAATATCCAATATGTATCGGTGGTAAAAGAAACTGCCCGCCTGAAGATGTAGGGGGACCGTGGGGATATGAAGATTTCCTTGAAGCAATCCAAGACCCGCAGCATCCAGAGCATGAATCCATGCTTGAATGGGTGGGAGGCTCTTTTGACCCTGAAGAATTTAGCGTGGATGAAGTTAATTATGTGTTGAAGATGATAAAGTAAAAGTACGGGGGATAGTAAGGGGAATAAGAATATTTATAGAGAATATCCCTCACTGTGAAAAAGTTGCTTTTGATTAAGAGAGGTTTATTAATATGGTTTTGTGGGGAATTTTTGTTAGTGTTTTTTTAATAGGCTTTTCAGGAGCAATGATGCCTGGGCCTATGTTAGGGATTACGATTGACGGCAGTCTTAAAAAGGGGTGGACAGCGGGCCCTTTGGCAGTATTAGGACATGGAATCCTGGAACTTATATTAATTATTATTATGACATTTGGACTTAAAGATTTCTTTTCTAATCCGACAGTCGCAGGACTTATTGGATTGTTTGGAGGCGCTTTTTTTGCATGGATGGGGTATGGAATGATAAAATCCGGTATAAATAAGTAGGTTTCTTTAGAGAATCAAGGAGCAAGGAATAATACAGGGATGAGAAACCTAGTATCGGCAGGAGGACTTGTAAGCGCTACAAACCCTTACTTTATTCTCTGGTGGGCGTCAATTGGGATGGAATCTATTCGGCCAGGCTTATGTTTTAGGGATAATAGGTGTTTTGGCTTTTTTTATTGGACACATTTTATCAGATTTCACATGGTTTGCTGCAATATCTACTGCTTTTTCAAGAGGTAAGAAATTAATGAATGATACCATATACCGACGGGTTATCTTATTTTTAGGTGCTTTTATTATTATATTCTCTATTAAGTTTGTTGTTGGTGGATGGCATATGCTATTTAATCGGTAGATAGAACTTTATTTGTTGTTGGCTCATAATAATGTCCAATGAAATGAAAATAAAGATGACTGATACTCTGTGAAATATTTTCAGGAGATAAACTGATTACTTTCACAGATTTTTTATGTTAGCAAACAAATGGCAAATATAGGCTAACAGCATCTGGTAGAGATTTAGTATTCTGTAGAGGTATCCTCAAACGATTCTACAACATAAATAATGGTTAATATCGGAATATATGTCTTCATAACATCTTCATAATTATACTCTATAATGGTATTAGAAAAGAATTCGAAATGAAAATTTAAACTAAAGAATAAAAAGTTGCCTGTAATATCTTAATGTTCGGGGTAAACTATAGTTTTAGGAGGAAGGTGAAAATATGCGTAGAGATAAGATATTATGAATATGGTCCTAATATGATGTGGAATGAAAAATACGGAATGCATGGTGGAAGAGGGTATGGTATTATGGGCCCCAGTATGATGAGAGGTTCAGGATGGAATAGGAATTATCAAGACAACTACGATTCAAAGCAAATAGAAAGACAAGAAGCAGTAAAAATTGGTGATGAGTATGTGAAAAGAAGTATAGATAAGGATTTTTCGGTTTTAAATGAGGGACATGAGTTTTATGGATATTATACATTCCATGTAAATGAAGGCGATAAACCAGTTGGAATGTTAAGTGTTAATTATTATACCGGGGATGTTTGGTATCACGATTGGCATGGCCAATTAGAAAATATTATAGAACACGATAAAGAATAAGAAAGGAGAGATTGTTATGATGGGATGGGGCTACGGTATGATGGGTGGCTGGTTTGGAATGATTATTCCGTTAATTTTAATTGCAGTTATTGTATATGCAGCAATCAGACTATCAGGGCATAACCATATAGGTTATGGAAGAAGTTATGATAATTCTTTAGATATTCTTAATGAAAGGTTTGCTAGAGGCGAGATCAGTGAAGAAGAATATAAGCAGAAAAAAGCGCTGATAATGAAAAGGTGATGCCAGAAAGTTTTAGTTAATCGTAGATGGAGGAGTACAGTTTCAGATATGCCACAAAAGGTGCTACATGATGATATAGCACCTTTGTTCATAATAATCCTACTATACCGCGTTTTAGAAATATTCTTTTTATAAAGATACTACTATTAAAAATAGGCTTAAGAGTATTATGTAACTTTTCAATTAAACAAATGGCTAATAATGGAGAGAATAAAATGAGTCAAATAGATGAAAAGATAAGGAGACGATATAACCGGGCAGCCCGATTCTATGATTTACTTGAAAAACCCATGGAAATTATGGTTTTGAAAAAATGGAGAATGGAAGTTATGAAAGATTTGGAGGGAAAAGTATTGGAAGTGGGAGTAGGTACGGGAAAGAATATTGAATATTATCCTGAGGGCATTGATATTACTGCAATAGATTTTAGCGAAAAAATGTTGGAAAGAGCAAAGGAAAAAGCAAAGAGGCTTAACAAGGAAGTAAATCTTATCCAGATGGATGTACAAGATATGAAGTTTCCCGATGATGCCTTTGATACAGTGTTTGCAACCTGCGTCTTTTGCTCCGTACCAGACCCGATAAAGGGATTGAAAGAAATTAGAAGAGTGTGCAAACCTACCGGTAAAATTATTATGATTGAACATGTCAGGAGTGAAAAGAAAGTATTAGGCTTGATTATGGATGCCTTGAACCCACTTGTTGTAAATACTTACGGTGCAAATATAAACCGAAGAACAATAGAAAATATTCATAAATCAGGATACACCGATGTTGAAGTTACAAACTTAACTGGTGATATTGTAAAGAAAATAGTGATACACAATGAAAAGTAGCCAACTTGAATTAAATTGGGTTGAAAACGAATAACCAGTAGAGGGTATCTACTGGTTATTCGGTAAATTACATTCCAGCCATTTTTCTGCATTCATCAGCACATTTACGGCATTCGTCTGCACACTTTTTGCAGTGGTCATCTTTGAACATATCGCACTCTTGAGCGCATTTGTCACAAATAGTTGCACAAAGTTTGCAAAGGTCTTTTGCATACTGAGCATCCATTGCCATAAATGCTGATGCTTCTTTACAGATACATGCACATTCAATGAGCATGCTTATGCAGCCTTTTCAGGCACCGACATCCGGTTCATTCAAGCACATTTTGAAGCATTCAAAACAGGCTTGAGCGCATCTGTTACATGCATCTATGCATGCCTGATACTTATCGGTTGTCTTAGTTACTATTCCCATTTTAATCATCCTTTCATTTATTTAATACAGAAGTTAGTATTTAACCCAAGCTGTATTATTATTCTAGGAATCATGAAAAATCCTTTGATGTACAAGGCCATTTAAATATTTAGGACTGTAGATGGTTTTAAATAATCACATTTATGTCGCTTGATTCATAAAATGTATTAATGCGCTAAGGGGAGGATTATAATGGCAGTTTGGTGTATGAGCTATCCACAATTTAAATCTGAAGATAGAATTGTATCACTAGTGTTTCATCCACCAGAGATAAAAAGTGGGACAGAGGCTACTATCATTTCACCTCAAGTAGGTATGTTATATGCTGTGCAGTTGCCCGATGGGGAACTTCATAGATGGTTTGCTTGGTTTGAGTTGCAGGCTGTAAATCCAAGACCTTATAATTATAAGTACCTTCAAATAGGAGATTATGCAAGAGTATTGACAGAGCAAGGGCACCCTGCTTATTCCTTTAGTTGTGATTATTCTTGCAATATTTACTAAAAGAATTATTCCTTCATTGACTGTAGGCATTCTTGCAGGGGGAATACTTCTGGCTTTTGTGTTATGATTTGCATAAGATTTTGTTGTTGCTACTTCATAACTCTGTTATGAGTAGCTTTCTTTTTTCTTTTTATTTTATCACACAAATACGTAATTTTACATCGGAAATTTGATAGATTTGCGGATTTTTTAAGCCGGCGCTAACAGTGTGTTTTTGTTTACACTCTGAGAAAGATGGTTAAATATATAACAAACAAGGCGGGTGCATGTGGACGCATATAAGGTATAGGGTGCAAGGGAAGGAAAAAGGGGCTGTTGGATTTACAAAAATAAGGATATATATTATAATGTTCTATATTAGAACAAGAGTTATTTTTCTAACCCTAACAGCCAGTTGACACTGACTTTAAGGATTTCGCACAGGGCTAACAACTCGTAATCAGTGACAATGCGCTTCTGCTGTTCTATCTTTGAGATGCTGGCTCTGTCTATGTACACGGCCATGGTTTCCAGTTTGGCGGACAACTGCTGCTGGGTTAGGTTGTTTTTTAGCCTTGCAACTTTTAACCGAGGCCCGATGATATTTCGATTATCGTTATCTAATACTAGTTTCATGTTTACCACCTTTGTGTTTTATTAGAACATTATAAGTTTAACCCAACATTTAAACTTATATGTTCTAATAAAGCGCATGATATTTTTTGTAGGAGAATGTGCTATGAAGAAGTTTGTAAAAGCCGAGAAAACAATATGCATATTGATAAACCAGCAAGGTGAGATTTACTACAGCAATATCGATAAGGATACTGCTGAAAAGTACCTGGAAGATATCCACATCTTTGACCATTTGCCTGTTGACGATACTGTTAGTTTCAATGTTCAGCATTATAGTATGACTGCTGATAAGGTTAATTTGGATAACGCAGAATACTACTTGATTCTCATTCAAGCACAAGGAAATTTATATAGATATGCATATAGGGACTCACTGACGGGCTTGTACAATCGAAACTATTGGGAACAGTTGAGGTCAGGTGCATTAGACACCTGCACATCTCCTAGTTTCTCTTTAATCATTATTGATATTGATAATTTAAAACACCTTAATGACAATAAGGGCCATTTGGCGGGAGACAAGGCTATACGGATTGTCGGGCAGTCTATTAGAGATAGTATTCGAAAACAGGATATTGCTATACGGTATGGAGGCGATGAGTTCTTTATACTGCTTGCAAGCACTAAAAGAGTTGTAGTAAAAAAGGTGATAAATAGGATTAGGGAAAGCATCAACAAAAAAGGGAAGGCAGAAAATATTCATATTGAAATAAGTACAGGGACAGCCTGCTCCGATTCTATTCATAAACTGGAAAAGGTGATAACTATGGCTGACAATAAAATGTATAAAGAGAAAAATGAAAAAAAGGTTCAAGTAAGACAGATAGCGGATGAACTAAAGAATTTAAAACAGAAAATAGAAACGGTAAGGGACAAATTAAACAGTAAAGTGGTTCAGGAGTCAAACGTATCAATTAATAAAGAACTATTGGAACTAAGTATAAAACTGGATAAACTTATTATAAAATATATAAAATATGTACAATAATATTTGAGGATAACTACACGGCTAATATTCTTTAAACCTTAATCTAATTGCAGGCAAGTACATTACGATTGTAATCGGATGCACTTGCTTTTTATTTTAAAACTTTATTTTTTAGTTCTGCTGTGATACTATGGATAGTAACTTTAAAATACTATCGAATTTATTAAGCGCCATTATCAATGTTTTATCTATTAAATGGCCGGAAATTAGGTGAAAGCATGATTGAGATTAAGGGAAAATATAATACCGCTAAAGTGTTTACTGATAATGTAGAGAGTGAAGCAATAGCCCAAATCACGGAATTATGCAATCAGGAGTTCGTAAAGGACAGCGTTATCAGGATTATGCCTGACACCCATGCCGGTGCAGGGTGCACCATTGGCACAACAATGACAATATCTGATAAAATTGTGCCCAATCTGGTTGGTGTGGATATAGGCTGCGGCATGGAAACCATAAGATTAAAGCAAAAAGAGATTGACTTTGAAAAACTGGATAAGGTTATTTATGATTATATCCCTTCAGGGTTTGATATTAGAAAAAAACAGCATAAATATGCTCAAAATATAGATTTTGATAGTTTAGCCTGTAAAAAACATGTTAACCTTGAAAGAGCAAGGTTGAGTATTGGCACCTTGGGAGGCGGAAATCACTTTATAGAAGTCAACAAAGACAGGGATGGGACATTATACCTTGTTGTCCATTCTGGAAGCAGGCATTTGGGAAAGCAGGTTGCAGAATACTATCAGGAACTGGCTTATAAGGAACTTACGGATATAAACAGGCTGAAGGCTGATATAGTTAAGAAACTGAAGGCAGAAGGGCGTGAAAAAGAAATCCAGGATGAAATTCAGAAAATCAGCCCTGTTAAAATCAGCAGACAATTAGCCTATGTACAGGGGGAAAGTTATAACAACTATTTGCACGATATGAAAATAGTCCAGCAGTATGCCGTATATAACCGCAAGGCCATTGTTGACGAGATTATAAACAGAATGGGGCTTGAAATAGAAGAACAGTTTACCACCATACACAACTATATTGATTTGGACACCATGATTTTAAGAAAAGGTGCTATTTCTGCCCGAAATGGCGAAAGAGTATTAATCCCGATAAATATGCGGGACGGAAGTCTGATTTGCATTGGGAAAGGCAATAAAGACTGGAATTACTCCGCACCTCATGGGGCAGGAAGGCTGATGAGCAGGAAAAAGGCTAAGGAAACCATCAGTCTTGAAGAGTTTGAAAAATCAATCTATTTTATCGGCAGCGGATGGGAAATGTTATCGAATAAATAAGTGTAAAATTAAAAAATTGAATTATTACATCTAAATACTAACTTGCGATTTGGTTCTAAAACCTTACAGGGAATGTGGGGAAATACTTCATTTGCTGTGAGGTTTTTTGTTTTTAGTGGACTGTGATTGGAGTCAAGTTTGTGATATAAACATTAGTCATTATAAAACTTTGGTGAATAAATGGCATTTGACAATAACATAATATGGATGTATAATATAATTGGCATATGCTAATTACAAAAGGGGTGTTTAAAGTGTCTAACTGTGAAAATTGTCCTACAAAAGAGGACTGCAAAACAAAAGAGGGTTGTCTGATAGAGAACAATCCGTATAACTTTGTAAAGAAAATAATCGGCGTAATGAGTGGAAAGGGAGGTGTTGGGAAATCAACGGTATCTGCCCTTATTGCAGAAGAGTTAAATAAAAAAGGGAATAGAGTCGGTATTCTGGATGCAGATATTACTGGCCCCAGTATTGCAAGACTTCTTAAAGTAAAAGACAAGATAATCCATTCAGTGAATAATAAATAAAAAATGGAGGTGTGTTACATGAAAATCGGTCTTTCTTCGATGGGTAAGGATATAAACAGTATGCTGGATGTAAGGTTTGGAAGGTGCAATTACTTTGTAATCTATGATACAGAAGATAGTTCAGTAAAAGCAATTGAGAATAAGGGCCAAATGTCAGGGGGAGGGGCAGGAATTGCAGCAGCCCAGCAAATCATTGACGAGGGTGTGGATGTCGTCATCACAGGAAATGTGGGACCCAATGCCTTTAACCTTTTTAAAAACTCGGATATCAAAGTCTACCGATGTGGAAGTATCAAAATTGATTCGGCTATACAGTCATTCAAGGAAGGGAAATTAGAGGAATTAACCGAGGCAGGTCCAGCCCATGCCGGGATGGGTATGGGAGCAGGCAGGGGATTCAGAGGGGGAAGATAAATTGAACATAGCCATATTAAGCGGAAAGGGAGGTACGGGGAAAACCACCGTATCCACCAATCTTTCTACCATTATAGGTGCCAATTATATCGACTGCGATGTGGAAGAGCCTAATGGATTTATATTTTTAAATCCCTCTCAAATAAAAAGAGAAGAAGTGCAGGTGGATTATCCGGTTGTTGATAGCAACAGATGTACTTTATGCGGAGACTGTGCAAAAGTATGCCAGTTTCATGCCTTGGTAAGGACAAAGAAAGATATCATGCTCTTTGAAAAACTCTGTCATGGTTGCCATGCGTGCGAGATAGTGTGTAAACAGGGTGCTTTAACCTTTGAAAAAAGGGAAATAGGAATAATAGAAGAAGGACGATATGGCAATTTAATTTGTAGAAGAGGAATTTTAAATGTAGGAGAGCCTATGGCAGTACCAGTTATTAAAAAGTTACTGAAAAATTTTCCTACAGGAATCAACCTTATTGACTGTGCCCCCGGGACGTCCTGTAACGTGGTGAATTCACTTCAATATGCAGATAGTGCAATACTGGTAACGGAACCTTCTGTCTTTGGGTTTCATGATTTAAAGATGGCAGTGCAACTGGTGAGAAATTTTCATCTTCCATTTGGTGTTATTATCAATAAATATAATGCCGAGGATGACAGAGTTCAGAAATATTGTGAGAAAGAGGATATAAACATATTAGGGGCTATACCTTACCGGAGAGAAGCAGCAGAGGCCTATTCTTCAGGAAAAATGATTGTGGAACTGCCTGAGTATAAAGAAATATTTGAAGAGATTGCAAAGAGGTTAAGGGAGGTGTTTCCTTGGAACTGACAGTGATAAGCGGAAAAGGCGGTACAGGCAAGACCACAATAGCCATGGCCCTATCTGAACTTGCAAAAGATGTGGTAAAAGCAGACTGCGATGTGGACGCACCCAACCTGTACCTTTTTTACAAAGGAAGAGATATAAAAAAAGAATATTTTTATGGAGGAAAAAAAGCGGTTATCGATAAAAAGTTTTGTACAGACTGTAAGGAATGTGAAAAGGTATGCCAGTTTGACGCAATCAAAGACGGTATAGTGAATCCCTTTAAATGTGAGGGCTGTGGTGCTTGTACTCTGGTTTGCCCTCAAAAAGCCGTTCGATTAAAAGAAGAAAAAACCGCTGATGTTTATATCACGCAAACTAATAAAGGGATTATTTCAAGGGCTCAGATGGAGGTGGGGAGTGAAGGTTCGGGAAAACTTATAACCCAACTTCGCAGTAATGCCAGAAAGTTTTCGGATGAGAATATCCTTATCATTATAGACGGTTCTCCAGGAATAGGTTGTCCTGTAATATCTTCAATTACGGGAAGTGATGCGGTATTGATTGTTACAGAGCCTACCCAGTCGGGTCTGGAGGACTTTGTGAGGGTAATGGAATTATGCAGGCATTTCGGAGTCCTAACTTTCGCCTGTATCAATAAGTATGATATCAATGATAAGATGGCAGGGGAAATCGGAGGTTTTTGCAGAGAGAATGATGTTTATGTAATAGGGAAAATACCCTATGATGATACGGTCATGAAGTCAATTAACGAGTTGAAGCCTATTGTTCATTATGAGGGCAGTAAGGCAAATCAGGCCATCAGGAAGATGTGGGATAACATTCAGGAGTATATAAATCGCATAAACCAATAAATTTTAGGAGGCGTTTATAAATGAAAATAGCAGTTGCAAGTGAAGGAAAATTTGTTAGCGGACACTTTGGACACTGTGAAGGATTTACAGTGTATGAGGTTGAAGAAAACAAGGCGTTAAAGAAGGATTTCATACAAAATCCGGGGCATAGGCCAGGATTTCTGCCTGATTTTCTAAAGCAATTAGGCGTGAATGTTGTAATTGCAGGGGGTATGGGAGAAACAGCCCAGCAGTTGTTTGCCCAAAACAATATAGATGTGATTGTAGGGGCGGAAGGGTATAGTGATGATGTCATCCAGCAGTATTTAAAAAACGAGTTAAAATCCACAGGAAGCATATGCAGGGAACATCAGCACGAAGGCCACTGCCATGAATAACGGGTAGGGGTTATCCTTATGGAGGGGGTAAAAAATAATACTCTGACAAAGGATAAGTTCTCTCTGATTAGAAAGTTGATAGAGAAAAACGGATTTAAATTTACGAAGCAAAGAAAATTGATACTGGAACAGTTTTTTCTTGCTGACAGGCATTTGAGTGTGGAAGAGATATATCAAAGGTTGAAAGAAAACAACATTGGTCTTGCCACAGTATATAGGAACGTGAAGATATTTAATGGTATTGGCATCGTAAAAGGAATTGTTGTGGATGGAGTAAGTTATTATGAACTGAAAATTTACAGTAAAAAGCCCCTGCATATTCATTTCCAGTGTGTTAAGTGTAATGATATAATAGACATTGATGAAAGAAAAGTTGCTTTAGAATATTTAAAGGTAAACAAGGCTATAGAAGATATAAATGATTTGGAAATTTACGATGTCAATATAATGCTCATTGGGTTATGTAAAAGATGCAGGGAGGTAAACGAATGCCAAGACCGATAAAATGCAGAAGAGTTGAATTTTTTCCAGAGAACACTTATTTTATACCATTAGGCAAAAGAAAGTGCGAGGTAGAAGAAATTGCTCTCAAGGTTGAAGAACTTGAGGCCATGAGATTGAAAGATATTGAGGGGCTTAGTCAGGAAGAGTGTGCGGAGAGGATGCAGGTTTCAAGGCAGACTTTCCAAAACATTATTGACAGTGCAAGAAGGAAGGTAGCGATAGCACTAACTCAAGGCAGTGCCATACACATAAGCGGAGGCTATTATACTTCAGGTTCATGCCAATTTAAGTGTTTAAACTGTGGTGAAGTTTATGATATAAATTATGAACAGGATAGAAATACTTGCCCATCCTGTGGTTCAAGCGAGGTAGTTTGTGAGAAGAAAAATAGGTTCTGCCACAGATGGTGCGGCAGATAGGTTGAATTTAATATATCAAGGGCATATCAAGAAGACGGTTCTTGCGATACACAAAATATATCACAAGAACCGTCTTTTTGATAAATCAGCAAGTCGGCATTTTCATAGATTTTACGAAAAAGTAAATGGATTATCTTTATCCATATTCTCATCCACCTCTCCTCCACCCTTCTAAATAATGGTATATGATATTTTCAAGGGACAGAATGTGCATAATGCGAATAAATTATATTTGCATTATGCCAACATAAGTAGTAAAATATGATGTGTATATTATGGAATACAGTGGAATAAAAGGTACGTGCATATTTAGATTTAGTTTAGCTAACCGGTCTAACCAAATTAAATACTATATCTATATCTTTGTCTTTATCTATATCTGTATCTTTCTAAATTCCCTGCAAAACCTTATTCTTACATTTTCCAAACTGTTTGGCGCATTGATTTTCATTGCAGCATTTTACGTTAATAATTGTACAGCCGTTACAACTCTTTTCATTTACGTCCATAAGGACATTTTTTCTGATTACCGGACAGAACCGTTCATTTCTTTCATAAATTATTGTCTCAAAGTACATATATATCCCTCCTGCAAAATCATCTTAAGTATTATATTCATAATTTGAATAAAATGTGTCTTAGTATACAGTAAAAAATGATATTTTAATTATTTAATGAAGTACCAAAGTGTAAAAATTTGGTGGGACAAAGTATAAAACCAGCGAAAATTGATTATAATTACAGTAAGTTATTATTCTATTGATCATTGTTGAATATTGGGACGGAATGATCTGGAGGGTTGTTATGGCTAAAATCTTAATGATTGAGATGAAACCATCGGAGAACAGTAATCTTTTACAAGATTTCTTAAATAGCTTTATTACCCGTAAAAAAACGCCGATAAAAATGGACCCGGAAAATAGAGAAAAAGAAGAAATACTTGAGAATTTAAATCGGGCAAAGAGGGATTTAGATGTGGCAAATGCCAATTTTGAATTTGCACAGGATGAAGGATTGGTAGATTACTATATCTATGAAATCAAAGCAGCCGAAACGAAATACCAATATCTATTGAAAAAAGCCAGGGAAAAAAACATCAATGTAACAAACTTCGAAAATGTGCATATATGGAATAGAAACAAAAAAATATAATTAGCAAAGATTTGTCCAAATTTTTATCATATTGCCGGGCAAACGATCGTATAATTGTAGTAATATGATTTGTAGTTCATGACTTACAGTTAGTTGAAAAATAAAGAAAAAAGGTCTAAAAACTATGAACGATGAACTGTGGACTAATGCTATAGGAGTGATAAAGGTGCCGGCAATAGAATATAATGTCGTATTTGCATATGTCTTTGGGCTCATCCTTTTGTATTTTGTTGGGTGGGTTTTACTTGTTCCACTTAAGATTATAATAAAACTTATCTACAATAGCGTATTAGGAGGTATTGCGCTGGTATTAATAAATTTCTTTGGAGGTTTTGCAGGTATACATATCGGAGTAAACCCCTTAACTGCCTTAGCTGCGGGAGTACTAGGAATACCCGGAATTGCATTGCTTTTGGTATTACAGTTTGTTTTTAGGGTATGAAGAAGATACTGTTTGACGAAACAGCAAAAAGTTCCATTGGCAAGCAGAGACGGTTATTCAGTGTCTTTTCCTGCAGCTTTTACGTATTACCAATTTAGTGGGAACCAATACCTTGGCTGCTTGATCTTTTTGGGACAAAGGTGACAATAATAATTGCACTGACATGGAGATGGACCAGTTGTATATTCGGATTAATAAAGGCCGTACGGACATCGGGTCTATGGGATTCATTGGGGACTGTTTGTACGGTACCGCTATTATAAAGAAACGGGAGATATTAGTTGCCTTCCGTTTTTTTATAATTCCACCCATAACTCACTACCCACCTATATTGTATACAATAATCACTCTCTACCTCGTCAACCCCACATATTTAGCCTTCTTTCAAAAAACCTGCTTGACAATAAATTATCATATTGGTATACTTATTTAGAGGTAATAATGTGAAAAATATTAGTATGTGTAGGTATGTTTTTTTCTATGTATACTGTATACAATTCATGCAATGCTTTTCGTTTATAAATCCTACATATATATTAAATTTACCTTAAGTTTAATAATTTCATCTATGAATTTTAGAGGGAGGGAATACTCTATGTCAAAAGTTGTTGAAATCAGATGGCATGGTCGTGGCGGCCAGGGCGCAAAGACAGCTTCATTGTTGCTTGCAGATGCAGCATTCAATACAGGCAAGTATATTCAGGGTTTTCCGGAATACGGTCCTGAAAGAATGGGTGCTCCAATTACTGCATACAACAGAATTAGTGATGAAAGAATTACTGTTCACAGCAATATCTATGAACCGGATTATGTAGTAGTAGTAGATGAAACCTTGATAGGTTCTGTAGATGTAACTGCAGGTCTTAAAGAAACGGGTGCAATTATCATTAACACTTCTAAGAGCCCTGAAGAAATCAGGCCTAAGTTAAAAGGCTACAAGGGAAAAGTTTGTACAATTGATGCAAGAGCTATATCTGTAGATTGTCTTGGAAAATACTTCCCTAACACACCGATGCTGGCAGCAGTGGTTAAGGTTAGCGGAGTTATGGATGAAGATGCATTCGTAAAAGACATGGAAGAATCATTTGCTCATAAGTTTGCTTCTAAGCCACAGGTTATCGAAGGTAACATGAAAGCTCTTAAGAGGGCATTAACGGAGGTGAAAGGACTATGAGTAAGGAAAGAAAAAAAGTAATAACTCCTGATATTACCTGGAAAGAAACTACTCCCGGCGGAATTGTTATTGATGCCGGTAATGCAGAAGATTTCAAAACTGGGGACTGGCGTTCAATGAAGCCTATCTGGTTACAGGAAAAATGTAAGCAATGTTTGCTTTGCTATCCGGTATGCCCTGATACCTCTATTCTTATCAATGAAGAAGGTAAGAGGGTTGATTTTGACTACGACCATTGCAAAGGCTGCGGCGTTTGCGTGGAAGTATGTCCATTTGATGCAATTGATTTTGTTGAAGAAGAGTAAATAAGGGAGGGACAAGATAATGGCAATAAGAGATAGATTAAGCGGTAACGAAGCTGTAGCAGTTGCTATGAAGCAAATTAATCCGGATGTTGTTGCAGCTTTTCCTATAACACCGTCTACAGAAGTACCTCAATACTTCTCATCCTTTGTTGCAGATGGAAAAGTTGATACTGAATTTGTAGCTGTTGAATCTGAGCATAGTGCAATGAGTGCATGTATTGGTGCACAGGCTGCTGGTGCCAGGACAATTACTGCTACATCAGCAAACGGTTTGGCATTAATGTGGGAAATGCTTTACATAGCTGCTTCTTCCAGATTACCTGTTACTTTAGCAGCAGTAAACAGAGCACTTTCCGGTCCTATCAACATTCACAACGACCATAGTGATACGATGGGAGCTAGAGATTCCGGTTGGATCCAATTATACGGTGAAACAAACCAGGAGGCATATGATAACTTGATTCAAGCGATCAGAATCGGTGAACATCCTGATGTAATGCTGCCTGTTATGGTTTGCTATGATGGATTCATCACCAGCCATGCTGTTGAAAATATTGATTTAATTGAAGATGATAAAGTAAAAGAATTTGTAGGTGAATACAAACCAGAACATTTCTTAAATAATAGAAACAATCCGGTTGCAATGGGTCCTTTAGATCTGCAAAACCACTACTTCGAGCACAAGAGACAACAAGCTGAAGCAATGAGAAATGCCAAGAAAGTAATTCTCGAAATAGCTGCCGAATTTGAAAAATTAACCGGAAGAAAATACGGCTTATTTGAAGAATACAAAATGGAAGATGCAGAAGTTGCAATCGTAGTAATTAACTCTACTGCCGGTACTGCTAAATTCGTAGTAGATGGACTGAGAGCAAAGGGTGTAAAAGCTGGTTTGGTTAAAATCAGAGTATTCAGACCATTCCCTGTTGAAGAACTTGCAGCTGCACTTTCAAAATGCAAAGCTATAGCAGTTATGGACAAAGCTGACAGTTTCAATGCTGCTGGAGGTCCGTTATTTACAGAAGTAACCAGTGCAATGTTCGGAAGAGCAGATGGAGTGAAAGTAATTAACTACATCTATGGCTTGGGCGGAAGAGACGTTAAGACTGATGACATAGAATTGGTTTATAACGAATTGCTTGAAATCGTTAAGACCGGAAAAGTTAAGTCTGTTTATAATTATCTTGGTGTAAGAGAATAGGAGGTGCAGTAATGGCTTACAATTTAAAAGTAGAAGCTAGAAAACCGGAAAGATTTACCGGTGGACATAGAATGTGTGCTGGTTGCGGAGCTCCAGTTGTTGTTAGAACTATTTTAAGAGCTTTAAAGCCGGAAGACCATGCAGTTTGCGGTGCTGCAACAGGATGTCTTGAAGTTTCAACATTCCTTTATCCATATACATCCTGGAAGGATTCTTTCATTCACAGTGCTTTTGAAAATGCTGCTGCAACAATTTCAGGTGCAGAAGCAGCTTATGTTGCAATGAAGAGAAAGGGTAAATTACCTGAAGGCGAAACCAAGTTTATTGCATTTGGTGGAGATGGTGGTACCTACGATATAGGTTTACAATCCTTATCCGGAGCAATGGAAAGAGGGCATGACATGCTTTATGTATGTTATGATAACGGCGCATATATGAACACAGGTATTCAACGTTCTTCAGCTACTCCTAAGTACGCTGATACTACAACTTCTCCTGCTGGGTCTGTAATCCCAGGTAAAAAGCAGTCCAGAAAAGACCTCACTTTAATTATGGCAAATCATCACCTGCCATACGTAGCACAGACTGCGCCTTTAGGAAACATGAGAGACCTTCATGAAAAAGCTGAAAAAGCACTTTATACAAAAGGTGCTACTTTCCTGAACGTATTAGCTCCATGTCCTAGAGGATGGAGATATGATACTCCTAAGTTAATGGACATCTGCAAACTGGCAGTTGAAACTTGTTTCTGGCCGTTATATGAAGTAATCGATGGGAAATATGTAATCAACTATAAGCCAAAGAACAAGCTTCCCGTAGAAGAATATTTGAAACCACAGGGAAGATTCAGACACTTATTCAAAAAAGGTAATGAACACATGATTGCTGAAATCCAGGCGGAAGTAGACAGAAGATGGAATGAACTTCTTGTTCTTGCTGGAGAAGCGTAAGATAAGCAAAATTTTCTCACATAAGATAAAAATTGAGAATAAAAGAATTGATTAATTCAAGGTTCTCAATTTTAATATTAAAAAGTCAGTCCTGATTGAAATTAGTCACGGGGCTGGCTTTTTGTTTCTATTGCTTTCTGGGTTATGATGTTATAGAATAAAAAAGACTGAGGATTATAGAATAGTGTTTGTATTAAAACTTTATAGCATAATATACGGCTTGATCTGAAAAGGAGGCATAGCAATAAATGAATGAAGATAAACGAATGGCAGAAAAGGAAGAACATCTCCCTCTGTTAGGAGCAAACACAATATTTCTAATTGGAATTTTGGCCTTATTTATTGTAGATATACTTGTCAATGTATTTATCAAAGCAAAAAATATTAAAGTTAGTACTAATACATTTTATTCTGTCGCACTAATTACTGAGTTTTTATTTATATTGTTACCTTCTTATTTATATGTGCTTTTTACAGGTAAACAAGTAAGGAAGGTTTTAAGAATAAATCGGTTATCAATTGTAAATGTATTAATAACAGTAGGCATTATGGTATTTTCATTACCTTTGATAGGCTTTATCAATTTTATTGTAATATCAATCATCAATGCTATTGGAAGACCTATTCCCAATCCATTATTGGATATTAAAAATATTCGGAGCCTTATAATAGGTACTGCGGTTATTGCCGGTTCGGCGGGAATATGCGAAGAGGTTATGTTTAGAGGGGTAGTGCTTAGAGGTTACGAAAGGTTCGGAAAAACTACTGCACTTATTGTTACTTCACTGCTGTTTGCTGTTATGCATAGGAATATTCAAAATGTAGCAGGCATCTTTTTTATTGGCCTTGTGATTGGTTATCTGGTATACAGGACTAATTCCATTTTTGCAGGTATGATTGCTCACTTTACAAATAATGCAATAGTAGTGGTGATTACCTTTGGATTAAATAAGTTTGCTGAAATGGCGGGTATAGATATAAAAGAGCTAACAGAAAGTCAACAAGCACTGGGTCTGCAGGCTATGAATATTGCAGCGGCAATATTCTGGTTATTTATTGTAATATTTTCTGCAGTGGTTTTTGCCGGCTTGATTACCTTGTTAAGGCATAATACGCAAGATATAGTGGGGCGAAATAATGATCAAGTGAAGAATATGGAGTGGAGAGTAGAGAATGAACACCGGAACATAACATTCTCTCAATACATTCCTCTGGTGATAGGGTTAATTCTTATAGGTTTGAAGTTTACACAGGATATTTATTATATATTGTCTTTAAATATGCCGGAATGGATGAAGTGGATATAAAATATTTGAAAAATAGGATTGGTATCAAATAAATCGAAGGAAGCATTGAAATGCTTCCTTCGATTTATTTTCCTAATTTTGCTTTTAACGCGGCCAATTCATCCATAACTTCAGAATTTTCATTTTCCAGTTCAGAAAATTTCTTTTCCAGGTCATCACCGGCCATGGATTCATTTAATTCTGCTTCTGCTATAGCTTTACTTTCTATTTCATCAACCTTTTCCGCCATTCGGTTAAAAGTATCAAATACGCTGGTGTCATTAAGACTTGCCATGGTTCTTTGGATTGATCTTTGAGCCTCTGCTCTCTTTGTCCTGGCAATGAGAAGATTTTTCTTACGTTTTGCTTCCTCTATTTTATTGCTGAGCTCTCTTAAGCTGTCTTTAAGCTTATCTGTAGCAGCTTTTTGGGCTTCCCATTGGACTCTATACTGGGAAGCAAGGCCTTCATATTCTTTTTTGCGGTTAAGAGCAGCAATTGCCAGCTGGTCATCTCCTTTTTTAACAGCCAGTTCTGCTTTGCTGACCCATTCTGCAACTTTGGCTTCATGTTCATCCAAAAGTTTCTTTAATTTTTTCTCATCAGCAATGGCTGAAGCAACCTCAATCTTTGCTTTGTTGTACTGTTCACTCATATCAATAATTAATTGGTTAAGCATCTTCTCAGGATCTTCAGCCTTTGAAATCAGATCATTAATGTTAGACTTTATGACTGTTGCCAAACGATCAAAAATACCCACGTAAATAGCCTCCCTTTTATTAAGTTCGGAGTTTCTTCTTACAATACTCCTTACTATTCACTCTTCCATTCTCCATTGTTTATAATGAGCGAAGTTTAAAATTCAATATTTCCTTAATACAAACTTCGCGAATTTCATCGATAACTACCTTAATTTTTAATTTATTTATAATTTTAAAGTGCGTTATCGATACATTTCACTAATTAAAATATTTTACTAACAATTCATAATGCTGTATAAGCGCCAGGCCTATACTTTCAATGGTAGATTGAAATTCATTCATATCAAGATTTTCAGCCTGGAGGGTATCAACAATTATTACGCTGTCCCCCTCAATTGCATAGGCACCATGTACCAAATCTGTTGCATTTAATTCCAGCAGCTTCTTATAAAACTCTTCGCGGTTTTCTTTCGGTACAGGCATTATTTTTACTCTAAATAAAACAATTGGTTCCAAAAGTTTTACGACAATATTATCGATGTTGGCCAGTTCATCTTCGATCATCCAAGTGTTTTCATCGATTTCTTCAAAACTAAGATTCATATCAAGCATGAATTTCTCAATCCTGTCCTTGGTATCCATAAAAAACCTCCTTTGTTGAAATTAATCTATATAGTTCACAGTTAACAGTAGTAAACGATTTAATAGCCTTTACCGTGAACCGTGAACTGTGAACTGTGAACCGTGAACCTATTAACTTTATCTGCCATGTAAAATCATTATCAGTAAGTATATATTAAGTATATTATATATATTAATATACGTAAAACTCAAGAAATAGTCTAAAAAAGTTAATAAAAATGAATTTCCCCTTCTCTTTCATTTACTAACTATTTGTGATACAATTAAGAAGGTCAAAGTCTGTCTTACGTGCGCCAGCCCGATGGTGAAAGCAGAGGGTAAGCAGTTTTGATCCAAATATGGAGGTGTTTTTATGGGCATATTGGATAGGTTTAAAAACGTAATAAGGGCAAATAAAAATGCCGATAAGAAGCCTGCAGAGGCCAGGGATATATTTAATATGCGTCCCGGTGATATAGTGAGTATCGAGGATGTAGACTATGAAGTGCAGGCAGTGCTCAAATTCAATGACCATGGATGGAAATGGACCGAATATAAGATTAAAGATTCTAGAAAGACCTACTGGCTTAGTGTAGAGCAGGATGATGACCTGGAAATCAGCTTGTACCAAGAGGTAGTCGCTATTACTACCGAAGCGCCCAGAGTGTATGAATACAAAGGGATCAAATATTATATGCAGGAAGGCAGCGATGCAGTGGTAGAAGAGGTACAGGGAAATATCAATGTGGTCAAAGGAGAACAGGTAGACTATTATGAATACAGCGATGAAGATGGGGAAAATCTTCTATCGATAGAAATATGGAATGGAGAAGTAGAAATGAGCATAGGACGGTGGGTAGAGGACTATAATATTGAGATATATCCGGGAAGTTAATAGGACATAGTAAAAGGAGATAAAGATACAGATAAAGTATTTTTAACCTAATTTACGACAGAAGTCGCCCACTTCTACAAGGGAGGAGGTGTAGATGTGCTTAAAGCCTATAAATATAGGATATCCCCAACAAAAGAACAACAAGAATATTTTGCTAAAGTATTTGGTTGTGTAAGATTTATATACAACAAAATGCTATCAGATAAAATAGATTATTATAAACAAACAGGAAAAATGATAAAAACAACTCCTGCAAAATATAAAAAAGAATATCCTTTTCTAAGAGAAGTAGATAGTTTAGCCCTTGCTAATGCTCAACTTAATTTAGAAAAAGCATATAACAACTTTTTTAGGGATAAAAGTATAGGTTTTCCAAAATTCAAGAAGAAAAAAGGATATCAATCTTACACAACAAATAATCAAAATGGGACAGTAAGTATAGATAATGGATACTTAAAGATACCAAAGTTGAAAACAAAAATAAAGATAAAACAACACAGGCAATTTGAAGGGATTAAAAAATCAGTAACTATATCTAAAACACCAACAGGTAAATATTATGTTTCGGTATTGGCGGAAGCAGAAATTCAAACTTTACCTAAAGTAGATAATAGGGTAGGAATAGATTTAGGGTTGAAGGAATTTGCAATATTTTCAGATGGAACAAGGGTAGAAAATCCAAAGTGGTTAAGAAAAACAGAAAAAAAAATAAAACAAGTGCAAAAGGCATTATCAAGAAGGCAAAAAGGAAGTAGAAATTACGAAAAGACGAGGATAAGACTTGCAAAATCACACGAAAAAATATCAAATCAAAGAAAAGACTTTCTACACAAATTATCCTCTAAAATTATAAACGAAAACCAAGTTATAGTTTTAGAGGATTTGAAGGTAAAGAATATGCAGCAAAATCACAATTTATCAAAGGCTATAGGAGAAGTATCGTGGTATGAATTTAGAAGAATGTTAGAATATAAGGCGAAATGGTATGGTAGAGAAATAATAATAGCACCCAAAAACTATGCATCAAGTCAAATATGCAGCATATGTGGATATAAAAACAAAGATGTAAAAAAACTCAACATAAGGGAATGGGAATGTTCAAATTGCCATACAAAACATGATAGGGATATAAATGCAGCAAAAAATCTACTAAAATTAGCCATGTAATATGGTCAATATGGGGATGGAACAGCCCTTTGAGCGTGGGTAATCTGGCAAGGTAGCTTGCCTTGACCACGAAGCCACCACCTCTATAGGTGGGGGTAGTTCACATTTCTGAATCTGAATTCGCACGTAAGCGCGAGCGAAGGGTGGTTTTAATGGGAGATAAACGAATAACCTATGCCGTAGTTGCAATCATATTAATAGTAACCATACTGGTAAGTATGCCTTCAAAAACTGTAGCAAAAATGATTGAAACTGATTCGAAGTTTCGTTATACAACCAGTGTTACCGGGAATTACAGCAATTCAGACAGGGCAAATGTATATACAACGGACATGAGTGTGCCTGATGCTGCACGGTATATCATAAAACAAAAAAAGCCATTATCCCATACCGATTTAAACAATGAACAAAGCATTAACCTTACTTATGATGATCACTATGTGTTAGTTTATAAGGGAGAGGAAGGAAAGACCTATGTACAGGTTTCCTCACGCAAGTATGTTCATAGGAATGGCTTTTATGGCCTATACAGGCCTTTTGATAGAAATATTATTGTTTTTTATGATGACATATATAGGGGATGGGGACATTACAGGACTGATGAAGGGAGATATGGCGGGGGATATTACAGGCAGCCAGAACCTGAAACGCCAAAATCAAATAGTGATAGTAAGATAAGAACGGATAATAATTCATCCGGTAAAATAAGAACCGACCAGAATGCTTCAAGCAAAATAAGAACAGGGTCTAGTTCCGGTTCTATTCGTTCAGGAAGTATTGGCTCCAGGCCCAAAATGGGCGGTGGGACCAGTTTTGGAAAATAGAAATTTGAAATGTGAAAGGGGACGGGAATATGGATTTACTTGCAAATGAATATGTTGCGACCATTGTATATGCATTGTTGGGATTAGTGCTAATGATGATAGGCTACAAGTTCTTTGATATTATTACGCCTTACAACTTTGCAGAAGAAATTAAAGAAAAAAACCCTGCCATTGGGGCTGTAATTGCCGGAATATTTATCGCCACAGCTATCATTGTTAAGGCTGCTGTATCATAAGGAGGTCGGAAAAATGAATCCAATTATTTCAACTATTATTTACTTTGTGATTGGTATGGTATTTTGCGCATTAGGTTATAAACTGTTTGATTGGATTACGCCTATTGACTTAAGTAAGGAAATTGATAATCATAACATAGCGGCGGGACTGGCAATTGCAGGAATGTTTATCGGGATAGCAATTGTAATAAGTGCGGCAATATTGTAATAAGCTGGATATGAGGAGTTGGGAGTAAGAAATGAGAAACTACTGAAAAAGTCTGAAGTTTCAAAAATAACCTTGTCTTAACTCCTTATTATTTTAACTTGTTGTGCTAGTTCATGTAGAAAGTTTTGCGGAAGGGCTTAGAGATTGTTAACGAAGCGGAGGAGAAGTCACATCACCTGTTTGAGCTAAGCGAGTTTGATGTGACCCGGAGTGAGTTTACAATCTCTTAGCCCTGGAGCTTTCACTTTTGAAATGAACTAGCACAATAGGTTATTTTAAGTTCACAGTTCATATAACTCAGGACAAAGGAGAACTTTATGGGAACTCACAGAAACGAACGAGAATATATCAACGCTTCGCCCCTTTTATTTGCCATATTCATAATTGCAATTTGCGGAATTATTTACGAATTAATCATAGGCGCTATTAGCTCTTATTTACTGGGCAACAGTGTCAAACAGTATTCTATTACCATAGGTTTATTTATGAGTGCAATGGGAATGGGATCATATTTGTCTCAAAGGTTCCGCAAGAACCTTTTTGACGTATTTGCAGCCATAGAGCTTTCCATTGGACTGATAGGAGGAATATCGGCAGTACTGCTGTTTGCATCCTATGCTTTTACCCGGATTTATTATTTGGTGATGTACCTTACTATTATAATCATTGGTACATTGGTAGGCCTGGAAATACCTATAATTACACGGATCATTGAAGAAAGGGAAAATAATCTCCGTATTACGATTGCAAATGTACTGAGCTTTGACTATATTGGGGCATTGTTAGGATCATTGGCGTTTCCGCTAATATTACTTCCATATCTTGGCGAAATCAGGACAGCTTTTCTGGTAGGCTTAATCAATATTAGCGTTGCAATTCTCATAATATTTAAATATGAAAAATTTATAAAGAATGTTAATATAATGAAAATGCTATCCATCCTATTTGCACTGCTTATACTAATAGGTTTTATTACGGGTGACTATACTGCAGATGCCATAGAAGACAGTTTTTATCGGGACCAAATTATATATAGCAAGCAAACGCCTTATCAAAAGATGGTAGTAACCAAACATCGTGACGATGTCCGCCTCTTCCTGGATGGAAATATCCAATTTAGTTCCATCGATGAATACCGCTATCATGAAGCGTTGGTGCATCCTGCTATGGCTCTCGCGGCAAAGCGGGAAAATATATTGATCTTAGGAGGCGGGGACGGGCTGGCTGCAAGAGAACTGCTCAAATATGGGGAGGTTAAAGATATTACACTGGTAGACCTGGATCCCCAGGTTGTGGAGTTTTGCAGGACAAATCCCTTAATCAAGCAGCTAAATGAAGGCTCGCTAGAGCATCAAAAAGTACGGGTTATCAATGAAGATGCGTATAAATACCTTGAAAAAACTCAAAAACTATTTGATGTCATTATCATAGACTTGCCTGACCCAAACAATGAATCCTTAAATAAACTCTACACCAACCTGTTTTATCGGTTGGTATTTAAAAGATTAAATAAAGGTGGCATGGTGGCAATTCAGTCTACCAGTCCTTACTATGCCAGTGAAGCATATTGGTCTATTAGAAAGACTGTAGAATCAGAAGGTTTTTATACCTCAGGATATCATATTAACGTACCGTCATTTGGGGATTGGGGTTTTACGCTGGCATCAAACAGGGAATT
Organism: Petroclostridium xylanilyticum; assembly: GCF_002252565.1. NCBI lineage: Bacteria > Bacillati > Bacillota > Clostridia > Eubacteriales > Oscillospiraceae > Petroclostridium > Petroclostridium xylanilyticum. Next base: position 239,535 of record NZ_NPML01000018.1, on the reverse strand, counting down.
CTCCAAGGAGGATATTAAAATCTCAGTGCCAACAAGATATATGAATGATGAAATAGCAAAGGCAGCATTCCATTTCGGTAAAGATGAAAAAATAGGATATAATAAGGTTGAAGTAAATAGCTTGACAAACCCCGTGCTGTTACAGTACTACGAAAAGGCATGGAGTAGATATTGAGAGCAAGATTGAGATATTGAAGAAAGTTTCTAATAACGTGAAAATTCGACAGCGCGTAAGAGTAATAAACTGCGGCATTAAAAATCAATAAAAAGACTATAAAAAGCTTATAATTTAGTAAAAACGTACATTCACAAATTTTTATCAAAATGATAAGATTGATAAGTAATATTTTGCAATTAATTTATATATATTATAAATAGTTTAACTTTGTCCGTATAAAGATTCCCATATGAAAATACCTTGTTGTGTCAGTGAGCAGCATTGCAAAAGGTATCTTGGTCTTGGTAAAATGTTAAAACTGGCACAGCGAGTTTAACATAATAATAAAAATCTTAATGAAGTAAGGGGCATAATGACTGTATATTTTATTTATTGCACGATTTGAAAAAATATTTACATAACAACAGTATGGGGAGATGATTTTGTGAGGATAGGTTTGCCGCGGGCATTAATTTACTATTATTACTATCCTTTATGGAAATGCTTATTTGAGCAGTTAGGTGCAGAAATAGTCATATCTGATATCACTTCTAAAGAACTAATTCAAAAAGGTATAAAAGTGACGGTGCCTGAGATATGTCTTCCGATAAAAATATTTAACGGGCATGTAATAAACCTTCTGTCCAAGGATGTAGACTATATTTTTGTTCCCCGCTTTGTAAGTATAGAATCCAAAAAATGGTTTTGTCCAAAGTTTCTAGGTTTGCCGGAATTGGTAAGTTATACGATTGACGGGGCAAAAGAAAAAATATTAACACTGGACATTAATGGTAAAAAAGAAGATACCTGTGAATGGAGCAGCTACCGTCCGCTTTGTGATATTCTCGAGATAAGGGAGAAAGAGTTAAAAAAAGCAATGGCTGCAGCAGCACGTTCCTGGCAGCAGTTCAGGCAATGTTGCAAGGAAGGTCTTACAATAGAAGAAGCGGAACAGGTGTGTAATCATGGTGTGAGCAAAGAGCAGATCTTATCAGAACGACATTCTGAAATTACCTTAGGCGTTCTGGGGTATGTCTATAACATCTATGATTCTTTTGTAAGTATGGATATTATTAAAAAACTGCGGCAGATGAACGTAAGAGTTATTACTTTCGAAATGATGGATGAAAAAGAAATTTCCAACAGGTTTGGGAAAAAATCAAAAAGGCTATACTGGACATTCACCGATAAAGTGTATGGGACCGCTGCTAACCTGATGAGAAATCCTGAAGTAGATGGCCTTATCCATGTCACAGCTTTTGGGTGCGGTCCGGATTCCATTGCGGGTAAATTAATTGAGCTGGATAGTGAAAACTACAAAAAGCCTTTTATGACGCTGAGGGTGGACGAGCACACGGGAGAAAGCCATCTTTTGACAAGGATTGAAGCTTTCGTTGATATGATAAAAAGAAAAAAGTTTGCAGAGCAAAGGGGAGAACCTGCATGAAGATCTCTTTTCCCTATATGGGATGTGTTACGGGATATAAAAAAGTATTAGAACTGCTTGGACATGAAGTGATTATGCCTCATAAGCCTACTCAAAGGACAATCGACCTGGGGGTAAAATATAGTCCTGAATTTATTTGTTTTCCATTTAAGGTAATGATGGGGACATATATTGAAGCGGCACAGGCAGGAGCAGAAGTCATTATTTCATCCGGAGGGCATGGCCCTTGCAGAGCCGGCCTCTATGGTGAGATTCATCAGCGAATCTTAAAAAGCATGGGATACGACGTTGAAGTAATAATTTTTGATTCCATGTTCAGAGATTTTGGAGAATTTTATAAAAATTTGAACAGAGTAAGAAACGGTGCATCTATTATAAAGTTACTTAAGGATATCTGGTTTAGTTATCAGATTATTTGCCAGATGGATGAAATAGAAAAGAAAATTAAAATACTGCGGGCTTATGAGCAGAAAAGAGGAGACTTCAACCGTGTCTGGGCTGAAATTCAAAAGATGTACGATGGTTGCTGGACGAAAAGAGACCTTGACAATATAAGTAAAAAAGCAAGGCAAATGCTGGCCGACGTTCCGGTAAGAAAAGTTGCGGAAGGAGAAAGGATAAGAGTAGGAATCGTTGGAGAAATCTATGTAATTATGGAAAGTTCAGTAAATATGGATATTGAACAGACCCTGAACAACATAGGCATAGAAGTAGAAAATGTACAATACATCTCCAACTGGGTAAACCATAATATCCAACCGAGATTGATAGGTGCCAGTAAAGCTCATCAGGTTATAAAAAAAGCGAGAAGATTTGTAAAAATAAATTGTGGCGGGCATGATATGGAAAATATAGGATGGATGGTGGATTTTAAAGAACGGGGTTTTGATGCGATTATCCATCTTATGCCCTTTGGATGTTTACCGGAATTAGTAACCCAAAGTGCTATACCTGCCATTTCAAAACAGCTGCAGCTGCCTATACTGTCTCTTTCTTTAGATGAACAGATGGGTACGGCCAATAACCAAACCAGGATAGAAGCTTTTATAGATCTCGTACGCAATAAAAAGAAAGCACAAAATACAAAAGAAATAGAAGAGCAAGAAGATACTTGGGTTACGGAATATACGGAACATGAGTTGGCAGGATGAAATAGTTCGGAGTTTGGAGTTCGGAGTTCATAGTGAAAAGTTAAAATTCTCCGAACTCCGAACTCCGAGCTCCGAACTTTTTTGCACTATATTTGTAGAATGTATAAATGCTTATTAGTGATAAAAACAGGGAGTGGAGCATATTATGAAAATATACATAGGAATAGATGTGGGATCGGTAAGCACCAATGTTGTAGCTATTGACCAAAATTATAATGTAGTTTTCAAGGAATACATACGTACCAACGGGCAGCCGCTGGAATCGGTAAAGAAAGGGTTAAAATTGCTGGAGGAAAGCCTCAATGGTACTTTTGACTGTGTAGCTGGTGTAGGGACAACAGGAAGCGGCAGGCAGCTAGCGGGTATCATGGTAGGGGCAGATATCATTAAAAATGAAATAACAGCCCATGCCGCTGCAACGGTACATTTTCATCCTGACGTAAGTACTATCTTCGAAATCGGAGGTCAGGATTCAAAAATCATTATTATCAAAGACAAGATGGTAGTAGACTTTTCCATGAATACTGTCTGTGCAGCAGGTACCGGTTCCTTCCTGGATCACCAGGCTGAGCGGCTGGGAGTTCCAATTCAGGAATTCGGGGATCTTGCCCTCACAGCTAAAAAAGATGTAAGAATAGCGGGAAGGTGTACTGTATTTGCTGAATCAGATATGATTGCCAAACAGCAATACGGATTTTCAAAAGCTGAAATTATTAAGGGGCTATGTGATGCATTAGTAAGGAATTATATCAACAATCTCGGTAGAGGAAAGAACCTTAAACCCCCCTATGTTTTTCAAGGCGGTGTAGCAGCAAACAAGGGAATTAAGGCAGCTTTTGAAAAAGAAGTTGGATGTGAAATAATCATACCCCAGCACTATAATGTAATGGGGGCAATAGGTGCTGCCATTCTTGCCAAGGAACATATCAAGAAAACAGGCGATACCACTAAATTCAGAGGCTTTGGTGCGGCAGATTTTGAATTCAACCCTACAAGTATCGAATGTGGTGGCTGTGCCAACAGTTGTGAAGTAATCAAGGTGGATTTAAACGGTAAGACAGTGGCCATGTGGGGCGACAAGTGCGGTAAATGGGCGAACTCCCTTGTTGGATAAAGAAAGATAAAAATGAATAAAACCGGGCAGTGTGCCCGGTTTTTATGCTATTTAAATTAAAAATCGAATAATTAAGTATAATTTCTCACAAACTATGCTCATGATAGTACGATTTTTTATTTACGGAATAATAGGATGGGCCATGGAAATTTTCTGGACAGGCTTAGGTTCTGTGTTTCGTGGTGATGTTCGTCTGCAAGGGACAACCTATCTATGGATGTTTCCCATATACGGTTCAGCAGTTCTGCTAGAACCAATTCATGATAAAATCCGGTTTATGCCCTGGATAGCAAGGGGGTGTATTTGGGTATTAATAATCTGGGCAATAGAATATATAACCGGTTGGGCCATCAAGGGGATAGCAGGCTTATGTCCATGGGATTATACAGGAAGTACCAAATATCAGATAAACGGCTTTATACGTCTGGACTATGCACCGGCATGGTTTGTAGCAGGATTACTATTTGAAAAGTTGCATGATATACTATCGAAATATCCTTGGATAGTTCGATAAAGATATAGATATAGATTTAGAATGATGTTGAAGGTTGTGTTGCAGTTGTTATATATTTACTGATAATGATTTTACATGGCAGATAAAGTCAATAAGTTCACAGTAAAAGCTATTAAATCGTTTACTACTGTGAACTGAGAACTGTTAACTGTGAACCATATAGTACAATAATAATCTATATCTGTATCTTTATCTTTTTAATGGAACTTTTTTGTTGTAGAATAGTCTAAATATAGTATTAAATAACACTTACATAAGGGGTTGTTGAAAATGTTAAACCGGTTTGTAAAAGTATTGGCCATGTCTTGTACATTGTTTATAGTTTTATCGGCATGCAGCGGGGCTGCTAAAAAAGCTGCAAGCAAAGTTCCGCCAGGGATGCAGCCGGGCGAAATAAAAATTAAATCGGTAACCCATGATGCGGAGCACCCGCTGAAAAAAGGAGACAAGGTGCATATTAAGGTTGAGGTTGAAAATTTTGATCCACAGTTATCTCCTAAAATAGGTATGTCCGAGATATTTGCAAGGATTGCAAACCAACCGGGAGAAATTTTACTAAGGAATGATGGCACCCTTGGCGATACCACAGCCGATGATACCTTCTTCGAAGGTGAATATATCGTGAATGATCAAAGCAAACGTGTTGTGAACGGAAAAATAATGGTAAACACTTATAGAGAACAGGTTGTTTCGGATAAGGCAATTACAATTCAACCGTAGTTAATGTAAGATAAAGATACAGATAAAGATTGAGTTGATGTTGGTGGTTTATAGTTCGCAGTTTTCTCATATTTGTTTAGTATAATGGACTAACATGTGGTATAATAGGTTACGAAGTGACAATAGAGGAGGTATTGACGTGGACGCATTAAAAGTTTTAAAAGAAAGGCGAAGCGTTCGAAAATATTTATCAAAGCCGGTGCCCAAAGAGATTATTGAAGATATTATTGACTGCGGACGTCTGGCAGCAACGGCGAGAAATATTCAACCATGGCATTTTGTAGTAATTACCGATGAAGAAAGAAAAAAACACATCGCAGACATCACAGATAACGGGAAATTTATTGCGCAGGCGCCGGTATGTGTAGCAGTACTTTGTGAAGATACAAAATACATATTGGAGGATGGATCTGCTGCAACCCAGAATATTTTGCTTGCTGCCAAAGCACACGGCTTGGGTTCCTGTTGGATAGCAGGCCATAAAAAGCCCTATGCAGCAGAAATAGAGCAATATCTGAATGCACCGGAAAGTTGCAAGCTCATTTCTTTGATAGCAATAGGGTATGCCGAACAGGAAAGCAATGCAGCAAAAAAGGACCTGTCGGCAGTGCTGCATTGGGAACAATTTTAAAAGGAGGAAATGTAATGTTTGATGTTGTAGCTTTAGGAGAATTACTCATTGATTTTACTCCTGCAGGTATCTCTAATGCAGGAAATGAGTTGTTTGAAAAGAACCCCGGAGGGGCTCCGGCGAATGTCCTGGCAGCCGTATCAAAGCTGGGAAAATCCACAGCATTTTTAGGGATGGTGGGAGAAGACCAGTTTGGGATTTTCCTTAAAGAAGTGTTGAAAAAAAACGGTATAAATGTAACCGGAATGAAGTTTTCCAAAGAAATCAACACTACCCTTGCTTTTGTCCATCTCGATGAAAAAGGTGACCGTTCATTCAGTTTTTATAGGAAACCCGGTGCAGATATGATGCTGACCAAAGATGATATAGACTATGATGTTATTAAAAACTCAAAAATATTTCACTTCGGTTCCATTTCAATGACCGATGAACCTTCAAGAAGTGCGACGCTGGCTGCAGTAGAATTTGCAAAAGCGAATGGGCTAATTATCTCCTATGATCCAAACTTTAGGCCGCCTCTGTGGAAAAGTGCCGGCGATGCAGTAGAAAACATGAAGGTGGGTTTAAAGTATGCTGATATATTAAAAATCTCGGAAGAAGAGCTGGAACTTATAACCGGTATAAAGGATATGGACAAAGGGGCTGCAATGCTTTATGATATGGGTGTAAAAGTAGTTCTCGTTACACTTGGCCCAAGAGGATGCTTCTACAGGTATAAAGGCGGAACCGGAAGATTGGATACCTATGATACAAAAGTCGTAGACACTACAGGAGCTGGAGATTCCTTTCTGGGAGGGGTACTATATAGATTGAGTGAGAAGAGACTGGAAGATATTTGCCAGCTTCCCAAGGATGAATTTGAAGATATTATCGATTTTTCCAATGCCATAGGTTCTTTAACGGCAACCAAAAAAGGAGCCATTCCTGCGATGCCTACTTTAGAGGAAGTTAATATGTGCAGAAAACAGGTGCCGAAGCTGAGATATGGCAAATAAAAAGTAAGATAAATAAAATAATTAAAAGAAATACATATATTTTAAAATGTTTTTTGCAACTCAATTATAAAGTAACTGCATTAAGTTTCAATACTTAATGCAGTTTTTTAATGCAATTGTCTACCTATTGTTTTCTTAAGGGAAAACACAGCAAGCAGCAGGCAGATTCCTAAAAGAATAACAGAAAAAATAAATGGTGCAGACGGTTTGAAATCATAAAGTAAAGCTGCCACAACCCCAGCGGGGGCGGAAATCAAAGACATAAATGTATTACCGAAGGATAGGACTTTAGCCCTTTCCTTTTCACCTGCCACATTAGCCCAGAGTGTATCCAGAAATGGACGGGTAAGCGCCAGCCCCATTCCATCAATTATAACAGATGATAGGATAATTGCCATATTTGCAGCGGGGGCAAGCACTAATGCAATGGCCCCTGCAGTCCATACCAGCAAGCCTATGCACAAGTAAAATGCTTCGCGGTTGCCCTTAACCATGGGAATGACAAATAAAAATATAACAAGCATACTGATAGATGACAGAGCAGGGACAATTGATATAAACGATTTATCCAGAAGCAGATTGTTAGTAAGATATACTGAATAAAATACAGGCTTAAGCAGAAGGTGAAAATTCACCAGTGATTGAATAACAAGAATAATGAGGGTTGAAGAATGCCCCTTAACAAACCTTACCGTATACATAAAATCATAGATAAGCTGCTGAAAGGAAAAACCCTTGCTTTCCTTTTGCATAATCCTGCCAATAGAAGTCTCTGTAAGTAATGAATTCCGGCCCAAAATCATTATTGTCATAGAAACGGCAGCAAAGATATACAATATTCGCGTTCCGTTAATTATACCAAACCTATTTACGATTAAGCCGGCAACCGGTGAAAAAACACCGGAACACAGCACGATAATATTGATAACCGTAAAAATATTTACTCTCTGTTCAGGGGGGGAGTCTTCTACCAGAAGGCAGCTCCATGAAATAAATACAACTTTGCCTAGGCCGTTAAGAAGCGCAGCAATGGCAAATAGCCAGAAATTAGAAGCAAAAGTCCATATAAGTGCAACAAAAGGCCAGGCGATGAGATCAAAAATCAGTGTAGTTCTTTTTCTTCCCAATTTGTCGGTAATAGCTCCACCTAAAAATGACCAAATAATTTGGGAGATGATATAGATGGAACTTACTAGCCCTACTTGCTTTTCGCTCAGCCCTAATGCAAGCATATATAAAGATGCATAAAAGTTAAACATTTGAAAAGGGATAGCCCATAAAGGTTCATAAATGGCAGCTCCTCTTGCATTTCCTTTCAAAGATTTAAACATGTGGACTGGCTTTAACAGGTTTTGCTTTACATAGTATTGAAAACTCATCATAATTACCTCATTCGTTAATGTATTTCTCCTTTATTAATTATAATGCAAATGTTGGAAATATTAAATAGTTAAAGATAAAATTTATAACTGGTGCATAAAACCTTGGAATTAAACTTATACAGTTTGGAGTTATAATAGTGCTTAACTTTTTAAACTTTTGGTTATATCAGCCTATTGACAAAAGTATATTGTATACAATATACTGTATAATGTATTAAAAATGTTTAATCACTAAAAATGGGTGGAATAAATATAATAGAAAATCAAAAATGGGGGAATATATATGAACACAAACTTTAAACCTGGAACGTGGACGAATGAAGTAAACGTGAGGGATTTCATACAGAAGAATTATACACCTTATGATGGGGATGAAAGCTTTTTGGCAAAGCCAACCGCGGCAACTTTGAAGCTGTGGGAAAAAGTACAGGAACTTATGAAAACAGAAAGGCAAAAGGGTGGAGTTTTGGACATAGATACAAAAACTATATCCACCATCACTTCTCATAAACCTGGATATATAGATGAGGAACTGGAGCAAATCGTAGGATTGCAGACTGATGCTCCTTTGAAAAGGGCGATCATGCCTTTTGGTGGTATCAGAATGGTTAGAAATTCTCTAAAGGCTTATGGCCGCCAGATGGACCCTGATGTGGAGCATGTATTCAAATATAGAAAAACGCATAACGATGGTGTATTTGACGCCTATACGGATGAAATGAAAAAAGCAAGACATACAGGAATCATTACCGGGTTACCCGATGCTTATGGCAGGGGTAGAATTATTGGTGATTATAGAAGAGTCCCTCTTTATGGCGTGGATTTCTTAATAGAGAAAAAGAAACAGGCCAAGAAGAACTATGTATTTGCTACCATGGATTCTCCGGTAATAAGGCAAAGAGAAGAATTAAGCGAGCAGATAAAAGCATTGGAAGAGCTGAAAGAAATGGCGGCAAGCTATGGTTATGACATAAGCAGACCGGCGCAGGACACAAAAGAAGCCATTCAATGGTTGTACTTTGCATATCTTGCAGCTGTTAAAGAACAAAATGGTGCAGCAATGAGCCTGGGGAGAGTTTCTACTTTCCTGGATATATATGCGCAAAAAGATTTAGAGGAAGGAAGATATACCGAAGAGCAAATTCAGGAAATGGTTGATCACTTTGTAATGAAACTTAGAATGGTTAGATTTCTAAGAACTCCTGAATATGAAGCGTTATTCTCAGGGGATCCCACCTGGGTAACTGAAGCCCTTGGAGGTATAGGAATAGATGGAAGGCATATGGTTACAAAGATGACCTATAGATTTATGCACACCCTTACCAATTTGGGTCCTGCACCGGAACCAAATATGACTGTGCTGTGGTCAACCAGATTGCCGGCAAACTTTAAGAAGTATTGCGCAAAGATGTCTGTCCAGACTTCTTCCATCCAATATGAGAATGATGATTTAATGCGGGAAAAATTTGGCGATGACTATGGAATTGCCTGCTGTGTTTCAGCAATGAAAATTGGTAAACAGATGCAGTTCTTTGGTGCAAGGGCGAACCTTGCGAAAGCTTTGCTGTACGCAATTAACGGCGGAAAAGATGAAATAACAGGAGAACAGGTAGGCCCGGCTTTTGCACCCGTTACATCCGAATACCTGGATTATAATGAAGTAGTGCAGCGATTTGATGATATTTTAGAATGGCTTTCTAATCTATATATTAATACACTTAATATTATCCACTATATGCATGATAAATACTGCTATGAAAGGCTGGAAATGGCTCTTCATGATGAAGAAATTCTGCGAACCTCAGCATGTGGAATAGCAGGCTTATCAGTAGTAGTTGACTCTCTGTCAGCGATTAAATATGCAAAAGTAAAAGCAATAAGAAATGAAACCGGATTGGCAGTAGATTATGAAGTGGAAGGAGACTATCCGAAGTTTGGTAACAACGATCCTGCAGTAGATAACATTGCGGTTGAATTGGTGAAGAACTTTATGTCTAAGCTCAGCAAGCATAAAACCTATAGAGATAGTAAGCCTACCCTATCCATATTAACCATTACTTCCAACGTTGTATATGGAAAGAAAACCGGAAATACGCCAGATGGTAGGAAGTACGGTGAGCCATTTGCGCCGGGAGCTAACCCAATGCATAAGAGGGACACCAAGGGTTGCATAGCCTCAATGGCTTCTGTGGCGAAATTGCCTTATGACTATAGTGAAGACGGTATTTCTTATACTTTCTCCATTATACCGGGTGCACTTGGAAAACTGGATGAAGAAAAATACAATAACCTTACAGCACTGTTGGACGGTTATTTTAGCCAGGATGGACACCATATCAATGTAAATGTGCTTAACAAGGAAATATTGCTGGATGCGATGGAGCACCCTGAAAAATATCCGCAATTGACTGTAAGGGTATCAGGATATGCGGTTAACTTTATAAGATTAACCAGAGAACAGCAAATGGATGTAATAAATAGAACTTTCCACGAAAAATTTTAAATAGCAGTTCACTATTCACAGGAATTGTAGGGCAGACCTATGTGTCTGCCCTAATAGTTTATACTCTGTGAACTATAAACTTAATGAAAAACCATATCTGACAAAATAATTGATATAAAAAACCGTATCTAAAAGAGTTATCATATAATTGACAATAAATTAACAAACATTTATAATATTAATTGTTAATGATTTAACAATAATGATTCCTTCAGCGATATAATTTGATACCGGGGGTGTCTTGAGTGTTACAGGTTTATATATGCGTAGGGAGTTCGTGTCATCTTAAAGGGTCTTATCATATCATCAAAACTTTCCAGGATCTAATCAAAAAAAATAGATTAGAAGGAAAAGTGGAATTAAAGGCATCTTTTTGTCTTGGACGCTGTACCAAGGGTGTTTCGGTAAAAGTAGGAGATGAATTTATCGAAGATATCACCGTATCAAATGTTGAGCAAAAATTTAAGGAATGTATAATGGGGAGGTTATAACGTGGGTATTATTCAATTTAAAGAAGCGAATTGCAAAAATTGCTATAAATGCATTCGCAGCTGCCCCGTTAAAGCGATAGCCTTTAAAAATGAGCAGGCACAAATCATAGAAGAAGAATGCATATTATGCGGACAATGTCTGTTGGCCTGTCCGCAAAATGCAAAAAGTGTAAGAAGTGATGTTGAAAAAGTTAAAAAATATATAGAGAAAAAGGAAAAGGTTTATGTAAGCCTTGCGCCTTCCTTTGTTTCAGCTTTTCAAGTTTCAGACAGTAGAAAGATATTTTCAGCTCTAAAAAGGCTGGGATTTACACATGTGGAGGAAACTGCTATAGGAGCAGCCCAGGTATCTAAAGAATATGAAAAGCTTATAAGGGAAGAAAAGATGAAAAATATAATTACTACTGCCTGTCCGACAACGGTAGCCCTAATTGAAAAATATTATCCTGAGCTCATCGATCAAATGGCTCCTGTAGTATCACCTATGATTGCCCACGCCAAAATGATGCGTGAAGTATACGGTTCAAGAATAAAGATTGTATTTATCGGGCCCTGCATTTCTAAAAAAGAAGAATGTAATGATCTACAGAATGATGGAATAGTCAATGCAATTATTACATTCGAAGAACTGGAAAAATGGATGGAAAGTGAAGGAGTCGATTTTAGCGTTGATGAAGGTGAAGAACCAAAAGGTGCAAGAAACCCGATGGCAAGACTCTATCCAGCAACCGGAGGAATCATCCGGACACTGGGGAAGGATGAAAGAAAAATATATAAATGTGTCAGTGTAGATGGCGTTGACCGGTGTATAAACATATTGGACTCCATAAAAGAAGGGCAAATCTCTAACTACTTTATTGAAATGAATGCCTGTCCGGGGGGATGCCTGGGAGGACCGTGCATCAAATCAGCCAAAAGCGGTTTCCTGGACGCAAAAGACAGGTTAACCGAATATGTTAAAAAGAACATGCGGGATATAAATTTTGCAGTAGCTGAAGATGTAGATGTTAAGCTGGGAAAGAGATTTGTAGACAAATCCAAAGATTATAAAATACCTGACGAAGAAACAATAAGGGAAATATTAAGCAAAATAGGGAAATTTAACAAGGATAAAGAGTTAAATTGCGGGGCCTGCGGTTATCCTACTTGCAAGGAAAAAGCAATAGCTGTATATAACGGTAAGGCTGAGCTGCACATGTGCTTACCCTATATGAGAGAAAGGGCCGAATCTATTTCCAATATCATCATTCAAGCAACACCAAATGCAATTATTGCCTTAAATGATAATTTATATATACAAGAATTCAACCAGTCTGCACAGCAGTTATTTAGGTTAGATAAGACAGATGTACAGGGAAAGCATATATATGATGTACTTGATTGTCCTGATTTTGAACGTGTAAAAGAAACAACTCAAAATATTCTGAATAAGAAATATTATTATGAAAGATATGATATCACCGTCGTACAGTCTATACTGTATATCAAAGAACAGCAATTGATTATAGCAATAATGACTGATATATCAAAAGAAGAGAAGCAGCAGCAGCAAATGTACAAGGTCCGCTCCGAGACAATAGACATAGCTCAGAAAGTTATAGAAAAACAAATGCGGGTGGCACAGGAAATTGCTAGTTTGCTGGGGGAGACAACGGCAGAGACAAAAATAGCACTGACAAAACTTAAAAAATCAATCCTATCAGATATTGGTGAAGAGCAATGAGTTTATTTATTGAAGCAAGCTTTGAAAGCTTAAATAAGTACAATGAAGAATTGTGCGGCGATAAAGTGGAAATTATTAGGAATAGAGATTCTGTAATTGCTGTACTTGCAGATGGATTGGGAAGTGGTGTTAAAGCCAATATACTGGCTACATTGACAAGTAAAATCATAGGGACCATGCTGGTACATGGTGCAAGTATTGAAGAAGCAGTGGAGACAATCGCAAGTACACTTCCGGAATGTAGGGAAAGAGGAATAGCCTATTCAACATTTTCAATATTACAGATTTTTAATTCGGGGGATGCATATCTTGTAGAATTTGATAATCCTTCTGTGCTTCTCCTCAAAAAAGGGAACTTTGCTGATATACAAAGGCAGATCAGAACAATCAAGGGTAAAATAATAAAAGAGAGCAGGTTCAGGGTTGTCCCCGAAGACCTGTTTGTTATGATAAGCGATGGCGTAATTCATGCCGGGATAGGTGGAACGTTAAACCTGGGTTGGCAGTGGGAAAATGTAAAGGAATATATCCAGAGGGTATACAAACCGGATACTACAGCTAAAAATCTTGCAAAACTTCTATTATCGGTTTGCGATAATTTATACATGCAAAAGCCGGGGGATGATGCAACCGTAGTTGCTGTAAAAGTAAGAAATCCGATGACAGTCAGTGTAATGGTAGGACCTCCGGTAGACCGGCAGCAGGACCGCTATGTTGTAGATAGATTCATTGCCCAAGAAGGAAAGAAGGTTGTATGTGGCGGTACCACTTCACAAATTGTAAGCAGGGAGTTGGGAAAAGAGATTATAACTAATTTTAATTATTTCAACCCTTCCATACCTCCTGCAGCAGAGATAGAAGGAATAGACCTAACAACGGAGGGTGTTTTAACCCTGGGGAAAACGTTGGATTACCTGAAAAAATACTGTTCCTCTGAGAGTACCATGCAGGATATTCTCAAATTGAACCAAAAGGATGGAGCATCACAACTGGCCAAGCTCTTACTAGAGCAAGCTACAAAAGTTAACTTTTTTGTTGGAAGGGCCATGAATCCCGCTCACCAAAACCCTGGGCTTCCACTAAACTTAAGTATAAAACTCAAGCTGGTTGACGAAATGGCCGAATGCCTGCGGGGACTGGGGAAGGAAGTAAACGTAGAGTATTACTGACAATATTAAATAATAAGCGTAATATGAAAATAGCTTGGAGTCATGAAATATATGATGTTACCCATCCAAGGCAAATATAGCATTGAGGAACTGGTCCCATGTCGAAGTCCTGACCAAGTCATACAAGATGCTTAGTACATTATATATAATATCAAAATGTTATTTTTTTAACAATATATATTGACAAATAATTAACAATGTTTTATAATATAATTGTTAAATAATTAACAATAACTAAAAATAAATAGCCATTATGCTATTTGACATAAATACAATTTTCAAAAGGAGGTTTTTATAATGACAGAAAAAGTATTAATCAATGAAACAACAAAAGAAGAAACTGTAAAACAAACTATAGATAACCTGGTATCAAGAGCGCAGACAGCGTTAAATAAATTTATGGAGTTAGACCAGGAACAAGTTGATAATATTGTCAAAGCCATGGCCATGGCAGGTTTAGACCAACATATGCGCTTGGCCAAAATGGCTGTTGAAGAGACAGGTAGAGGTGTATATGAAGATAAAATTACTAAAAACATCTTTGCCACAGAATACATTTACCATAGCATAAAATATGACAAGACTGTTGGAATCATCAGTGAAAATGAACTTGAAGACTATGTGGAAGTTGCTGAGCCGGTAGGGGTAATTGCCGGAGTAACACCGGTGACCAATCCAACATCTACAACAATGTTTAAGTGCATTATTTCAATGAAGACCAGAAACCCTATCATCTTTGCATTCCATCCTTCTGCACAGAGGTGCAGTGCTGAAGCGGCCCGAATTGTAAGAGATGCTGCTGTAAAAGCAGGAGCACCGGAGGATTGTATTCTTTGGATAGAAGAGCCTTCACTGGAGGCAACACAATTATTAATGAATCACCCAGGGGTAGCATTAATTCTTGCAACCGGTGGTTCCGGAATGGTTCAAGCCGCATACAGCAGCGGAAAGCCGGCACTTGGGGTTGGGCCGGGTAATGTGCCTTGCTATATAGAAAAGACTGCTAATGTTAAAAGAGCGGCTACAGACCTTATCATTTCAAAGACTTTTGACAACGGAATGATATGTGCTTCCGAGCAGGCGGTAATAGTAGATAAAGAGATAGCACAAGAATTTGAAGCTTTTATGAAAGAAAACAAATGCTATTTCCTAAACAAGGATGAAATAGCAAAAGTAGAAAAACTTGCAATTGATGAAAAGAAATGCGCAATGAATGCGGCAGTAGTAGGACAATCGGCTTATACCATTGCAAAAATGGCAGGTGTAGATGTACCTCAGGATACCAAGATTTTGATTGCGCAACTGGAGGGTGTTGGACCACAATACCCATTATCCCGTGAAAAACTAAGTCCAATACTTGCATACTATATTGTAGAAAATGCCCAACAGGGAATTAAAAGAGCAGAAGAAATGGTTGAATTTGGAGGATTAGGTCATTCAGCCGTAATTCATTCAGAAAATGAAAAAGTAATAGAGGAATTTTCAAAGAGAATCAAGGCAGGAAGGTTAATTATAAATTCTCCATCCAGCCATGGGGCAATAGGAGATATTTACAATACTAATATGCCTTCTCTAACACTGGGTTGCGGTTCTTTCGGAAGAAACTCCACTACTTCCAATGTATCGGCAGTAAACTTAATCAATAAGAAAAGAGTGGCAAGGAGAAGGGTCAATATGCAATGGTTTAAGATTCCTGAAAAAATATATTTTGAATACGGTTCAACTCAATACCTGGAAAAAATGCCTGATATCAGCAGGGCATTCATTGTTACCGACCCGTATATGGTGAAATTGGGATATGTAGATAAAGTATTATATTATCTCAGAAAAAGACAACAATATGTGCATTGTGAGATATTTTCCGAAGTTGAGCCCGACCCATCGGTAGACACCGTTAAGAAGGGCTGCGACTTGATGAATAAGTTCCAACCGGATGTAATTATTGCACTAGGCGGGGGTTCGGCAATGGATGCAGCAAAAGGAATGTGGTTGTTCTATGAGCATCCTGAAACCGACTTTAACTCTCTAAGATTAAAGTTTATGGATATAAGAAAGAGAGTGTTTAAGTTCCCAAAACTGGGTAAAAAGGCAAAAATGGTTGCCATTCCTACCACTTCGGGGACAGGTTCGGAAGTAACTTCATTTGCAGTTATAACCGACAAAGAAAAAAATGTGAAGTATCCTCTGGCAGACTACGAATTAACCCCGGATGTTGCCATTATAGACCCTGATTTTGTAATGACCGTACCGCCTTCGGTAACTGCCGATACCGGGATGGACGTATTAACCCATGCAATTGAAGCTTATGTTTCTGTACTGGCTTCTGATTTTACCGACGGTTTGGCAATCAAAGCCATCCAAATGGTATTTGAATATCTGCCAAAAGCATATAAAAACGGAAATGACCGTGTAGCAAGAGAAAAAATGCACAATGCATCCTGTATTGCAGGAATGGCGTTCACAAATGCATTTTTAGGAATCAACCACAGTCTTGCACACAAGCTGGGAGGAGAATTCCATATTCCTCATGGAAGAGCCAATGCCATTCTCCTGCCCCATGTAATAGAATACAATGCACAGAAACCAAGCAAGTTTGTATCCTTCCCGAAATATGAAACTTTCATCGCAGACAAGAAGTATGCAGAAATTGCAAAAGCGCTTGGTTTACCTGCATCAACAACAGAAGAAGGAGTAAAGAGCTTAATCAAGGCTGTAAAAGACTTAATGAAAGAAATCAATGTGCCATCAACCATCGCTGAATGTAAAGTAGACAAAAAGCTATTTATGGCGAAGGTACCAGAACTAGCTGACAAGGCCTTTGAAGACCAGTGTACCACTGCAAACCCAAGGATGCCGTTGGTAAAGGAACTTGAAGAAATCTATATTCGAGCTTACGGCAAATAAGAATAATGTATTGTTGAATCTCAATTTTTTAGTTACCTGTTAGGTTAAGGATGAATTTCTATGCCAATAAAAACAATAACTCTAAAACTTCATAATCCCAGCAAACGTAAGCGTCAAATTATAGATCAGGCCATGCTCAACTATTCCCGTGCCTATCAGTATCTCCTTGATAAGGCCCACGCACAAATAGAAGAGATACGAAGGGACTATAAAGATAACAAGGGAAATTATAGGGCAATTAACATTGCCAAGTGGGTGGATAAAGAGCTCAGTAAAGAGCTCAACCAGTTCCACGTTCAACCCTTTAAAGATGCCTTAAAGATAGACTTTGGCATGACGCTGGCAAGCTACTTGAGTTTAAATGAAATCCGGCAGGATGCCAACTATCCTATCGCATATTTATCCGACCGGGATTTGGAGAAAAGCTATAACGATGCAATTAATGGATTGGAGAATGGCAGTAAAACGTTAGACGAATGTGAGCGGGAAATAAAAAAAATAGTAAAAAAGAATAATGTGTTAAAACCGTTATTCTTTTGCCGCTATGCTGCTAACAGGGATTATTGTTTACTATATGATGCAAAAAATAACAGGTATTATGCAAAACTTTATCTTATGAATGTTAAGGATGAAAAACGAAAAGAAATAAATAGCAATAACGAAATAGAACTTAGGTACATTCATAAGGATAGCAATATATTGGAAAGCAGCGGGAGAAAGGAAAGATTTATATTAGTTCCACTTTCTTTTGGTCAGTGGCAAGAGCAATATCTCAAAAAGGCATTAGACACTCCTGAAATCCTTAAAACAGCAAGACTTATTAAGAAAAAGGGCGATTATTACCTATCTATCAGTGTTGATACCGGTGAGGCTGAAAAAATAAAAACCGATACTTTCTTAGGTATAGGAAGAGCACTTAAAAGTCCTGTCCACTATACGATAGTTGATAACAGAAGTAATATCATAAGTGATGGTGCTATAGTGACAAAAGCTGTATCGGAAAGCAGGAATAACCCGGTAACTATTCAGGAACTTCATAAGATAGCTAATGCCATTGTGGATATTGCCTATCAGGAACGATCACAAGTGGTAATGAAGTCTTTAATTGATAAGGGAGATAAACTGCAGTGGATAGATGAAAACAAAGAGCAATATATGCCGATACTAAATTGCCACAGCTATAACCAATTGGCCAGAATACTGGAATATAAATTGAGAGGCAAAGGCCTGCCGCCTCCTATTAAGGTAAGTCCAATAGGTATTTACTATACATGTCCTGAATGTGGACTGCATACCAGACGCAATAGATTTTCCAAAGATATGTTTATATGCGTAGCCTGCGGTACCACCTTGGATATTGAATCTTTAGGGAGCTTGAATCTAGCCCGGAAATTAAATCGGCATAGTAAGGGAACACTTAAGATAAAAGTTGAAAAAACATCGAAAGGCATAAAATTTACAAATAAAATACTAGGGTTGGAATTTCATCCTAGTGATCCGCATAACTGTATGGACGAATTTTCAACAGAAATAAAAAGAATCATACAGGACTTTTATGGCAATATAAGCAGTAATGCAAGAAACAAGGAATTTATGAAAAAGTATAGCTTAATAAAAAAGCTTGAAGAAGCTGAAGATTTGAATGAGTTAATACAAATAATTTAATATGGTGTTTTTGCTGCCGCACCATGACCTGATGCCAGGAAATATCCTTAAATTGGGTTGAAACTTACAGAGTAAGCATGGTATCCATGAAAGTGCAGCTATCTGACGAACTTGCGACAAATCCCAGGGAGAGTATTCTGCCTGGGATTTGTTTGTTTATATCCATATCCTTTATATTTATTCCTCATAATTATTTTAACATAAATTAACTCATTGCGCTAGCTTAAATATGAATGTTTGAATGTTGGCGAAAAAGTTGTAGAGCGACAAGAGTTTACATATAGCAAAATATATTATAAAATAGATAAAAACATATGTTTGGGGGAATAAAGATGAAGGAGCTCACCTTCATTCATTGCGGAGATATACACCTGGATGCACGGTTTACGGCAACCGGGCTGAGTAATATAAAAGCAAAAGAGAGACGGCAGGAGATCGGAGATACTTTTTCCCGTATTATAGATGAAGTCATAAAACACAAAGTACATGTACTATTTATCAGCGGAGATCTTTTTGAGCATGAATATATAAGCAGAAATACTGCGGAATTTATTATAAACCAATTTAAGAGAATTCCTGGTGTAAAAATATTTATTTCTCCGGGAAACCATGACCCCTATGTAGCGAACTCCTATTATGTTACCCTGGACTGGCCCTCCAATGTACATATATTTACAAATATGATGAAGAGTATAGAATTACCGGAATATAATGCAGCTATCTATGGAGTAGGCTTCACCGGCAAATACCAGTACCAATCAATGCTGACGGGACTTAGAAATATGGATTATTCCAAAATCAATATACTCGTGACCCATGGAACACTCGATAATATCTCATCGGAATGTCCTTATCACCCGGTTAAAAGCACTGATATCAAACGTTGGGGGTTTGACTATGTTGCACTTGGGCATATTCACAAAATGGGTCAGGGAAAAGATTATCCTGATGTAAAAGCAGTCTATTGTGGCAGTCCTGAACCTCTGGGTTTTGATGAACCGGGAGATCATGGCATTATTCTTGGAAGGATAACAAAACAGGGCATTGCGACTCAATTTATTAAAATGAATAAGAGGCAATATATAACCAAAGAGATGGACATTTCCAATATGGCGACCATTGATGAGCTTGAAAGCAATATGAAAGAGCAGTTATACAGCTTAACTGATGATTTTGTCAAAATTATTTTGACCGGGAGAAAAAACAGGGAAATGGATTTGGATATTCAGTTGATAACCTCCCGCTTGGTGCATCACTGCTTTTATTTAAAGATAGTAGATGACACTTGTCCCGACTATCAATTGGAAGAACTATGCAAGCAATATAATCTCAAAGGAATATTTACGAGAAAAATGCTGGAGGAAATTGATAAGACTCAGGATGAGCAAATGAAAAAGAAGCTGTATAAAGCATTATATTTGGGATTGGACGCGTTAAATTAAGAGGTGAATTTTTTTGAGAATAGATCAAATCTTAATAAATGGCTTTGGCAAGTTTGATAAAAAAGAGATAGAGTTTGACAAAGGTTTTAATATTGTATATGGAACCAATGAATCGGGGAAGTCTACCATTCAGGCATTTATAAAAGCCATGTTGTACTATCCGGATAAAAAAGAAGAAAAGAAATACCTGCCTTGGGGGCGGAAGGAATTTGGAGCAGTGAATATCATAACATATACACTTGATAATGGACAAACTTACAGGGTAGAGAAGAATTTTAACCGCAAAACCGCATCAGTATATACGGCTGAACCTTATCAAGAAGTGACAGCTTTATTTCCTGTAAAAAAAGGGAATGTCCTATTCATGGAAGAACAGACAGGACTGAATCTTACAGCTTTTGAATCTTCTGTATTCGTAAAGCAGATGGAAGTAAAGATGGAACAAAAAGGTAGTAAAGATATTATAGAACGCCTTATACGGTTAAGCCAATATGGTGACGAGAACATTGATTACAATAAAGCCATTCAAAAGCTGGACGAAATAAAGGATGCCATCGGATTGGGGAACACAGGAAAATATAAAAAATTAATCCAGGTAAATCAAACAATTTTGAATTTGCAGGCAGAAAAAGAAAAGGCATGTAAAAATATTCAGACAACCCGGGAATTACAGCAAAAACTCAATCTGCTTAATGGGAAATTGCAGCTTATTCATAATGAGATAGAAGAACTGTCGATGATAAAGCAGTATAAAAGGCTTCCATTATTACAGCGTTATGAGGAGTTAAAAAACAAGCTGGAGGAATGCAGACAAAAGAGAAAGATGCTGGAACAACAGCTAGCTATGTATAATAGTATATCCAATATAGTTAAAGAGGATATACAGGATGTTGAAAAAGAATTTGAAAGAATCAAGCTGCTGGAAAAACAAGCCGAAGACTTAAAAAATAAAATAGAACTGCAGACAACCGAAAAAGAAAGAATACAGCAGCAGACTCAACATGAGAGTAAAAATTTTGGACAGGCAGGTGTGCGTGTTCAGCTGCTTGAAGATAAGATAGCCGAGTTGAAAAACCATTTAAATATAGCCAAAATAATAGGTTTTGCCAGTAGCGGACTGTCAGTACTAGGAGCACTTATATTAGGCGATATTCATCCGCTGTGGTATTCCTTATTCCTTTTGTTTCCAATTATCATAATGCTGCTCTACCACTATAGCAGTGGAATAAAATACAGGATGGAGCAGCTACAACTGAAGCAGCAACAGCTGGGTATTGGTTTGAGGAAATATGAAGACCTCCAGGTAATTAACAAACTTATACAGAGTCTTGATGGTGAGTACAGGCAAATTTCTGAAAAAATAGAGGAAGGATACCTGGCTCTTTTGAAGAAGCTAGCACAAAAGGGAATTGGAGATATTGAAAAGGATATGCTTTCTGCCGTTATACATGAGTTAAAGCAAGCTTTCTACGCCCGCATGGAAATATTAAGACAGATGGAAGAAAGTGAGAAAGAAATTGCTACAGTGAGTGAAAGTTTGGAGATAGCAGATAAAACAACAGCAAGCCTCGACTGGAAGCATTCAGAGCCAATAGATGATCAGCGATACAGACAGATTGCCGGGGAATATGGTATAGAAGAGAACATGACTGCCGTAGAAGTAGAACAATTAATAGAAACGAAGAAGCAGCAGCTCAAAGAAATAGAGCTGAATATCAGTTCATGCAGCAAGGAATTGGAGATTCTATTAAAAGAATACTGCCATCCGGGCGATATTGAGGAACAGCTGCAAATAGCTTTAAATGAAAAGCAAGAATATGAAGAGACAAAGGAAGCTATAGAAATAGCCAAAGACTTCCTTCATCAATCACTCAAGGAAGTACAGCAGAATTATACACCTCTGCTCAATCATCACACGGGTACAATCTTAAGTGCCGTTACTTCCGGTAAATATTATAAAGTAGATACCGGTCCGGATTTGGATGTAGTTATCCACGATAAGGACAATGGAGTCCTTAACCTTAACACATTGAGTAATGGTACAATCGACCAGGCCTATTTTTCATTAAGGCTGGCGGTAGCGCATATGCTGTCAGCAAAAGAAGCTCTTCCCTTAATTATGGATGAACCCTTTGCCCAGTATGATGATGAAAGATTGAACAACATACTGGCGTCCTTATTAAGGATTGCACAAGAAAGACAGGTTATCCTTTTTACCTGTCAGCAAAGGGAACTGGAGTTGCTTAGGGCTTTAAACGGAAAATACAAAACCATTTTATTAGAGAGGTGACAAGGGACGGTTCTCTGTCACCTGCCTTTTATGCTTTTTCAATTATCCGCCTACCTAGCCCAGTTATTCTTGCCAGCTGTCTTATTGAAACATCCTTCTTTTTAAGTTCTTTTATTATATTATCTCGCTCATTTTTATTCATTTGTTGGAGTGTTTGTATGTTATCTGATTTTATCAATTTCATAACTAGCTTCCTAGCGTCTTCATCTGATAACTGCTTTCTTTTTTTAATCTCATCATCCAAGCACTTATCTTTATTTTCTTCCATCATAAATTCTTTAAATATTTTCAGTAAATCTCATCTTATCTTCTTCGTCATGAAAGATATCTTGCCTATTTATTCCCCTTAGCATAATATGATATATCCCACTGCTGCTTTTTTCTCTTGCTTGTCTTGGCATAATAAGACACCTCCATTTCGAAGTATATCACCTCAAAATAAAGGTGTCAACAGAACCGTCCCCTGTCTCCAGAACCGTCTTTTTTCCGTTATCAAGAACGAATTTGTAGAAATCAATGAATGCTGGAAATATATAAATCTGGTATGTTAAGAAGAACTGTTTGCTTTTTTATTGCTATTTTTCCAGTTTTACTTTACAATAATAATGATAATAATGTAAAACATAGTGGCTGGTATACAGTGAGTTTAGAAATGAGTGAAATAATTGTTTGGCTATGTAATTCCATATAAAGATGAATTAAAGATTCGGGAATACAATTTTTTTCGGGCGTATTACTGTGGCTTGTGCAAAGCATTGGGGAAAGAATTTAATCAGGCTGTAAGAATGGGATTAAATTATGACTTTGCATTTTTGGCTCTGTTGCTGTCTTCTATCCATGAAAACAAGCAGGAATTTACGATAGAAGGCTGTTTTGCAAATCCTGTCAAAAAGAAGCCCATTATGTTGGCCAATCAGCATATTCAGTATAGTGCCTATATGAGCATAATACTCGTATATTTCAAATTACTGGATGATTGGCAGGATGATAAATCTTTTCCGGCTTTGTTTGTTTTACCGGCATATTTGAGGCCGGTAAAAAAGGCTAAAGAAGTTTACCGCCGGAAGTATGAGAATATTAAACAATATTTAAAACAATTGTCTGAGTTGGAAAGAAGCAAGTGTGAAATAATAGATGAGAGTGCAGATGCTTTTGCAAAATTAATGCAGGAAATTTTTATCCCTCCCTATGTCGAAGACGAAAAAACAAAAAGGATTCTGGGATGGATGGGATACAACCTGGGAAGATGGATTTATATTCTGGACGCTTTTCATGATATTGAAAAGGATGCTAAACAAAACCGCTATAATCCCGTATTATTGCAGTATAAATACGATGAAAAAGAAGACATGGAAGCATTCAGGGAAAGAATAAAAGGATCGCTGGAAATTTCTTTGACTTTTACGCTGGATAATATAGCAAAAAGCTTTGAACTGCTGGATATAAAGCATAATAAAACCATATTGGACAATATCATCTACATGGGATTGAGAGACAGAATGCGACAAATATTTGAAAAAAGGGGCTGTTCCAAATATGAAAAATCCTTATGAAGTATTAGGAGTGCGAGAGGGTGCAAGTGAGGAAGAAATAAAAAGGGCATACCGCGACCTGGCGAGGAAATATCATCCTGACCAGTATGCAAATAATCCTCTATCCGATCTGGCACAGGAAAAAATGAAGGAAATCAATGAAGCATATGATTTTCTAATGAAAAATAAAGGTGGTCACCGTCAGCAAAGTCAGAGTAATAATTGGGGAAATCAGAACTATAATAGTAATAGTTATGATGCATATATACAAATACGCCGTATGATTGAAATGGGTAATGTTGCCGAAGCCGACCGTATGCTTGAAAATATTCCTAATCACGATGCAGAATGGTATTTTTTAAAAGGGGCTGTATTACTTAGAAGAGGCTGGTATGACCAGGCGCGTCAATACTTCCAGCAGGCAGTCAATATGAACCCTGCCAATCCTGAATACCGGGCGGCATTAAATAATATAACTTTTAGAAATACAACCTACAGGAATGTCGGCGGAGGAATGGGCTACGGTGGCGGTATGTCAACCTGTGATTGCTGCACCTCCATGATCTGTGCCGATTGCTGTTGTGAATGTTTGGGAGGAGACCTTATTAGTTGTTGTTAATAGGGGTGATAAAGAATGGTTGAATCACAGAATAGCAATATTGGGAAAAAGGTGGCATTGGGCGGTTTTGCTACTGCTTTGGCGGTAATTTGCCTGTATTTGGCCAGTATACTGCCTACCAACCGTTTATTTTTTTATGCAATCAGTTCCATGTTCCTGCTTGCCATGGTAATTGAATTTGGGGTTTCTTCCGCTGTGGTTACCTATATTTCTACGGCGTTATTGGCATTTATCATAATACCTGATAAATTGATGCTGATCCCTTATGTGTTATTCTTTGGCTATTATGGAATTATTAAATACTATGTTGAAAAGATAAATAATCTTATAATAGAGTGGATCATTAAGCTGCTGTTATTTAACATATCAATGTACATACTGTATATCATCACTGTTAAAATGTTGTTTGAGACCATAACCACCCGCTTCCCTATATGGATCACTGTTGTATTGGGCGAAATCGCCTTTGTTGTATATGATTATGGCTATAGTATGGCGGCGGGATACTATAAGTATAGACTTAGGAAGCTATTTAAAATATAAAAATGCGACATGGGGACGGTTCCTCAGTCGCATGAAAGGCACATGTGACAGACGAACCGTCCCCAAGTCGCATCCCCGAACCGTCCCCAAGTCACATCGGCCCCCACTATTTTCATATTAGCACTAAAGAAAGAGAGGAATGAATATGCAATATAAGTTATTGGCTATCGATCTTGATGATACACTGCTGCGCCATGACCTTGCAATTAGCCAAAGAAATATTGCTGCAGTGCGTGAAGCCGTGCAGAAAGGTGTAAAGGTTACCCTGGCATCCGGTAGGGCTACTCAATCGGTACAGCACTACCTGGATGTTTTGGGTTTGGAAATACCTGTAATTGCTTACCAGGGTGCACGGGTAGTAGATACTAAAACCGGACAAGTTATGTATAAAAAAGAAATAGAACCTGACCGCGCAATGCCGGTTATTAGATTTGCCGAAAAAACTGGTATTCATTGCAATGTCTATGTAGATGACGTAATCTATGTGGAAGAAATGAGTAAATGGGCTGAATTTTACCATAGTTTATCAAAAATTATACCTATGAAAGCAGTCGGAAAGCTCAGTGAATTTTTAGATAAGCCTACCACCAAGATTATTTTAATTGATGAGCATGAAAGACTGCAAGAAATAAAGTCTGAGGTGCAAAAACTGGTTGATGAAGATATAAATGTATTCTTCTCAAAGCCCAATTATTTGGAATTTACCAATAGATATGGAACAAAAGGAGCAGCAGTAAAATTTTTAGGAGAATATTTTGGAATCAACAGGGAAGAGATTATGGTCATTGGGGATACCTATAATGATATCAGTATGATAGAATATGCCGGCCTGGGGGTATGTATGAACAATGGGCCGGAAGAAGTAAAGAAACTGGCAGACTATATAACTCTATCTAATGAAGAAGATGGTGTGGCTCATGCAATCGAAAAGTTTCTTTTATAATAATTAAGGATGCAGTTGGCAATCCTAATTGAGGACAAAAATAAAAATTAATTGTCAATTACCAATTTTCAATTATTTAAGGAGGATTGCCGTGGCTAAGAAAGACGTACAATACGATAACCGGAGGGTTGGATTTAAGGGAGAAATGGTTGAAGAAAAAGATCTGGACGATATGGACCCTGCACAAAGCTATAAAAAGAAAAATCCATATAAAACCCCTCCAAATAATATGACTACAAAAAGAGGATTTGAATAACTGTACAAAAAAATGTCTGCATAAAGTTTGAACTTTATGCAGACATTTTTTTTCCTATTACGTATTTAAAGGACGGATAAAAGATTTGGAGGTAGTTAATGATGACAAAGTGGAAAATTACAAGTCTAATTTTAACAGTGTTTATGACAGTAGCACTTTTTTCAGGGTGTGGCAAAAAGAAACAGGAAGAGGTTGTAGTGCCGCTCACTCCTGTAGAGGCATATAAAGTGGCAAAAGGGGATATCCAGGTTACATATGCAGCATCAGGGCGTATCAATGCGTTAAAAGAAGTATCCATTATTCCCAAGGTACCTGGTAAGGTAGAATCAGTACTGAAAGATATTGGTGATAGGGTAAAGGAAGGGGAGATATTATTTACCCTTGAAAAGAAAAGTTTATACCAGCAGCTGGAGCAACTGGATGCTCAACTCACACAGCAGCTTATACAGGCGGAAGCATCACTAAAACAGCTTGAAATCCAGTACAATAATGCCAAAACCGATTATGAAAATGGTAAGGCATTATATGAAGGAGAAGCAATATCCAAACAGGCACTGGATGGATATAAAAAGGCACTTGAACTGGCAGAAGTACAATATAAGAATGCCCAGGACAATTATGCGATTTTACAAAATAAAGCAGCGAAATCAGTAATTACAACTCAAAAGGAAGCTGTATCACAGAATATCGAAGATTCGGATGTAAGAACACCTATTTCCGGTATTGTGGCACAAAAGAATATAGAAGTGGGAGAGATGGTATCCCAGCAAATGCCGGCCTATACCATTGTAGACATGGATAAAGTAGTTGTAGAAACAACGGTAACCGAAAGAATCATCAATAAGATTACAAAAGGACAAGAGGTGCTTGTAACAGTCCAGTCTTTAGGAGGCAAGCAGTTTAAGGGAGTGGTAGATGCCATGAGTCCTGCTGTTACCGGCCAAAACATCGGTTATCCTGTGAAAATTATCATCAAAAATGAAACGCATGAGCTCAAGCCGGGTATGTTTGCAGAAGTAAAATTTGTTACTGACAAAAAAGACAGTGTCGTAGTAATACCAATGGAAGCCGTCATAACCCGGAATGCTAACAGCTTTGTATTTGTGCTGGAAGGAGATGTTGCAAAGAAGAGAGATGTAAAAGTCGGATTCAAAGATGATAAAAACTATGAAATCATCAGTGGCCTTCAAGAAGGCGAACTGGTTATTATTAAAGGACAGCAGTTTGTAGCTGATGGGGAAAAAGTGCAGCCGGTAGGGGGGGCAAAATAATGAGAATCTCAGAAATAGCTATAAAAAGGCCTGTTACCGTTATCATGATGGTGTTCATGATTATTGTGCTGGGAGTAGTATCACTGGCCGGACTCAACCTGGACCTTTTCCCGGATATTACCTTCCCTATGGCGGTTGTTGTTACAAACTATCCGGGAGCCGGTCCCAAAGAAATTGAAACAATGATTACAAAGCCCATGGAACAGGCAATGGGCACAGTAGATAATTTTAAAAAGGTATCCTCTACCTCCGCAAACGGGATATCCATGGTGATGGTAGAATTTACCCAGGGGACCAATATGGACTATGCAGCGCTGCAAATGCGCGAAAAAGCAGATATGATTAAATCCGCCCTTCCCGATGACGTAAAAAATCCCATCATCTATCAATACGATATGAGTATGATTCCAATTATTGAGGTGGGAATGTCCTATGGAGATGACCTTGCAGGCTTGAAATCGCTGGCTGAAGACAAGGTAAAAGACCGCCTGGAACGTTTAAAAGGTGTTGCCGCAGTAGAAATTTTTGGAGGATTGGAAGGAGAAGTTAAAATTAATATCATCCCTCAAAAAATGCAGGGGTATGGCTTATCCCTCATTCAATTAAAGCAGATTTTACAGGCTGAAAATCTGAACCTTCCCGGAGGAGAACTCAAAGAAGGAAAGTCTGAATTTACTGTAAGAACCACCGGAGAGTTCTCTGATATCAGTGAAATTGAAAGCCTTCCTATCCCAACTGCAAAGGGAGTCATACAGTTAAAAGATATAGCCCAGGTACAACAGGGTTTTCAAGATACAAAAGCAAAAGCAACAATGGATGGGAAGCCCTGCGTATTGCTAATGGTTAGAAAACAGTCGGGCTTTAATACTGTAAAAGTATCGGACAAAGTGAATGCAGAACTTGACAAAATCAAAAAAGAACTCAAAGATGTAGAATTTGAAACGGTTTTTGACCAGGCGGACTTCGTAAAACGGTCGCTGGGCAGCGTAACCAACAATGCTATCGTTGGCGGTGTACTGGCAATATTAATTCTATTTATCTTTTTAAAAAATGTCAGGACCACCTTTATTATAGGAACAGCAATCCCTATTTCAATTATTGCCACGTTCATCCTTGTATATTTTAGCGGTATCACCTTGAATATGATGTCTCTCGGAGGCCTGGCATTAGGGGTAGGGATGCTGGTGGACAACGGTATCGTTGTGCTGGAAAGTATCTATCGGTATCGTGAGGAAGGATACGGGCGTATAGATGCTGCCCGGGAAGGAAGCAACGAGGTAGCAATGGCTGTTACCGCCTCTACACTTACTACTATTGCGGTATTCTTACCTATTGCTTTCATAAGGGACAATATGGCGATTGAAATGTTCCGCGAAATGGCACTGACCGTTACCTTCTCCCTGATTGCTTCACTGGTGGTAGCGCTGACACTGGTTCCGATGATGGCTTCCAAGATACTAAAGGTTGAGAGAATGGAAGACCTGGAGAAAAAACACACCCCCATCGCTGTAATTGACCGTGCTTTTGAAAGATTCTTCAGGGGAATGGAATCAAATTATCAAAAATTGCTTAAGTGGGCACTAAAACATAGAAAAACAGTGATTTTTGGGACTGCCTTGCTGCTTATCCTCAGTATTGCCCTAGCGGCAATGTTTACCGGAGCAGAATTTTTCCCGCAAACCGACGAAGGCATGTTTACTGTAAAAATTAAGCTGCCCAAAGGCGCTATAGTGGAAGAAACAGCCAAGATAGCAGAGATTTTGGAAGAAAAGCTGCAGGAATTTAAAGAACTGAAATATAGATTTGTACTTGTTGGAATGGATGGAGAAAGCGAGGAACCAAGTACTGCTACCATTTATGCATCTTTCGGTTCAAAGAGCAGCAGAAAAAAAGGGCTCAATGAGCTTTTGGATGAACTTCGTGAAAAGATTAAAAATATCCCCGGTGCCAAGATTAGTGTTGAAAAACTGGGCATGATGTCCATGGGTGGTGGCAGCAAGCCTATTTCCATCAATATCAAGGGGGATGATTTAGAGATTCTAAAGGACCTTGCTGATAGAATGGTAGAAGAAGTTAAAAAAGTGGAAGGCACAAGGGAAGTAAGCTCCTCTGTTTCACAGACCGTTCCGGAGGCGCAGGTAAGGGTGAACCGAAAAAAAGCATCCCAATACGGAATTTCAGCCTATACGCTTGCCAATACGGTGCAGACGGCAATCATGGGGCAAACGGCAACCCGGTATAAAGTTGGCGGGGAAGAGATAGATGTAAGAGTCAGGCTGCAATCTGACTCAAGAAAGGATTTAAAGGATTTGGAAACCATCACGGTTGCAACTCCAACCGGACAGCAGATACCTTTATATGAAATAGCCGATATTATTATCAATGAAGCACCGGCCAGCATCCAGAGGAACGACCAGGTAAGGCAGGTCAATGTCACCGGAGATATCAGCGGAAGAGATGCCCGCAGTGTATTTGTAGATATACAAAAGAAAATTGATGCAATGAAAATTCCACAAGGATATGAAGTGAAGCTGGGCGGAGAAAATGAAGATATGATTGAAGCAGCCAAGGCATTTGGTCTGGCTTTCCTGCTTGCAATCATATTGGTATATATGATTATGGCTTCCCAGTTTGAATCCCTTTTACATCCCTTTACAATTATGTTTTCGGTGCCGCTGGCATTTATCGGTGTAGCTATTGCCATGAGTATTGCAAGGAAGCCTTTTAGTGTCCCGGCGTTTACCGGAATTATCATATTGGCCGGAATTGTTGTAAATAACGCAATTGTGTTAATAGATTATATTAATATCCTGAGAGGTAGAGGATTTGAAAGAAATGAAGCGGTATTCAAGGCAGGGCCTGTAAGATTAAGGCCAATCCTTATGACGACGTTAACCACCGTACTAGGTCTGGTACCTCTGGCGCTTGGAATTGGTGAGGGGGCAGAACAGCAAGCACCAATGGCTATCACCGTTATCGGCGGATTGAGCTTTTCTACGCTGCTGACATTGGTATTTATACCGGTACTTTATACCTTATTCGACGACTTTGGAAGAAAGTTCAAGCGTGTTTTTAAAAAGAAAAATAAAACAGTTGTGACGGTTGGACAGTAACTGCCATACCGGGCACACTGGCGCAAATAATGATGAAAATATGCTTGATTGCTCAGGGCTTCGGCATGGGGACGGTTCCTCAGTCGCATGAAAAGCGCATTCGACAGACGAACCGTCCCCAAGTCGCATCCCTTCTTCCTGCTAAAACGGACTTTTTTTGTGGTTTCGATTTTACTCCCCGCTCCCCACTGTTCACTCCCCACTATTTTCATACTATCCTGAATATTTTATTAGGAGCATGAATAGTTTGATAGAAAAGGGGAAAGTAAGCTTGAGGTGATATATATGAGAAGAAGCAACAACCATCCCATTATAGGAATTATTTTAATATTATCAGGTGTCTTCTTTCTGTTCTCAAAAGATGGGGTTAACAATCTTTCATGGAGTTTATTACTATGGCTTCTTCCATTAGTCATATTGGGGTTAGGAATATTTTTTCATCTGGTTTATTTTTCTAGACCCTATAAAAATGGGGAAATATTAGTACCTGGCGGAATGTTTGTCACCAGCGGTATTCTCTTTGCTGTTTGTACCTATACCGGTAACTGGGAACTGATGACAACCTTTTGGCCAATCTTTCCCGCAGGTTTAGCTATAGGGCTATTGGAATATTATTTCTTTGGCAGGGGACCCGGTGGTGTACTTATACCTGTATTTATCATAGGCGGAATAGGAATTATATTTCTTGGGACCACTCTTAATACATTGACAAAAGGATATATGGTTCCTGTTATTCTTATTTTGCTGGGAGTCTTCTTTACTTTCAGGGGTAACGGGAGAAAATACTTTTAGAAAATAAAATCTTTCCTTTTCACTAAACTGTATGGCGCGATCGTATGGTTGCACTGTTTCCACAGTACATACTTCAGACCTGATGTAATCAGGTCTGTCATTTTCATTACAATACTCAGCCGGGTATTTTGCAAGACGACGAAATCCATAAAACCGCTAAAATTAACAATTCCGGTAATGGAAATGTCTCCAACTTCAGGGAGATCTTTATTTACTCCTGCACCCGGTTTGATAGGTTTTCTTGATACTGTGACATACCCTATATGGTCCGTCCGGCCCAGGCAGGCATCAATAGCAATAATTAACGGATTGCTGTAAGTCATTTTAACATATTGCAAATTTTCTTCCAGATTTTTTGCATGCACCGGTTGGTCTAGCGTTCCCAATACATGTACATTTCGATATTTAAGATTATTAAGTTTGTATCCTACCAATGGTCCAAGACTATCCCCGGTAGAACGGTCAGTTCCGATGCACATGATGATAATATGATCATACAGGGGAAGAGAAGCATCGTTCAAAAGTTCTGATAATGCCAGGGTAAATTCTCTAAAGGCACCGGGGTGATTGCTATTGATATAAATGGTGTGCTGCTGAGATTCTATCATATCAATGATCCTCCATAAAAAGTCATTTCCTTTTATTTATTTTCTCCACATTCAATAAATGTATACTTCGACCACTATTCACCACCCACTAATATATGGTATAATTGCTATAAAGCTGTATCAGAGGGGGCGGACATCAATGAATAATTTTTCGGAGTTGGATATTTTAAAAATTGCGATATCTGTTGAAGAAGATGGCGTGAAGCTGTACAATGAAATGTTTGCTAATGCAAAGAAGGATGAGAAGAGGCAGCAGGTATTTTTGGCTTTAGCAAATGAAGAAAGAAACCATGCTGCAATTTTTAAAAATTTATATAAAGAAACACTGGAAAAATGGAATAAACAAAATGAACATGCCATATTTGAAAATCATGTTGCAGGAACTATTCAATCCCTTGTAAATTACTTTATATTGCCGAAAGAGGATGTATTTTTAGATAAGCAGAAAAGCTTTAAAGAGATTGTTAATGATGCTTTAGAACAGGAGTACAGATCGATGCAGTTTTATTCCAAGCTGGCACAAAACGCTCAAAATGATGAGGTACAAAAGCTGCTGTACTCCATTATAAAAGAAGAAGAACAGCATGTTATTAAATTAAAAGAGATGATTTATTATAATAAGCCGAGTATTTCAATAGAAGAGCATATCCATTTTATTGAAAGTATTCTGAATGGTATGGAGGATTGGGTAAGAGTAGTAGACCTTGAAGATAATATTATTTATGCAAATAATGCAATGAAGGAAGAATTAGGTTATTATCTGATTGGCAGAAAGTGCTTTGAAGTGATCGGAAGGACCGTACCCTGTGATGATTGTGTTTCCAAACAAGCTGCAACTTTGTACAAGGCAGAGCAAAAGGAGGAAAAAATCAACGGCAAAATTTATTCTGTGATGAGTTCGCCTCTTAAAAATTTAAATGGAGAAGTGGAGGCAGTAATAGAGGTTTTAAGGGATGTAACCCAGGAAAGGTTGATGGAGGCAAAAATAAAAGCACAGAATAAAAAACTAAATGATGATTTGCAAATTGCAAGGAAAATGCAATACAGTTTACTTCCAAAGGAATTAGAAACAGATGGGATAGGCTTTACCTATATGTACAGACCGTGCGAAGCTATAGGAGGAGACTTTTTTGATGTATTCCGAATTGACCATTCACATGTAGGAGTTTATATTGCCGATGTATCCGGACACGGAGTTCCAGCCTCCATGCTTACCATGTTTTTAAGGCAGACCATAAAAAAAGATGAACTATCTCCTGCACAAGTATTGACTCATTTGTTTCAAAAATTTAATGAAATTGATTTTGGACCCAATATGTACATTACCATGTTTTATGCAATTATTGATATAAACACCGGAGAAATCAGATATGCAAATGCGGGACATAATATGTTGCCTATCGTGTTTAATGATAAGCAGCTATTCTGTTTAGAAGCTGCCGGCATTCCTATAAGTAACTGGGTAGAGGAAATAGAGTACAAGGAATATAGCGAAAAATTAGCTTCCGGGGACAAATTACTGTTTTCTACCGATGGTATTACTGAGGTGCGAAATCCTTCCGGCGAGATGTATGGTAATCATAGACTAACAGAACTTATTTTAAACAACAAACAGAAAGATATTTATGAAATAAAAAATTTAATCATTAATGATACATATAATTTTAAATATGGGGAAAAATTAGATGATAGCGAGATATTAGACGATATGACATTGGTATTTTTAGAAATAAAATGATAAATTACGTTTATGTCAACAATTAGGCCTTGCATTGTGGAAAAAGTTTTGCTATAATATATCGTTTTATTTTGACAAATATTCTGATTTGTGATATAATAATTAAGGTGGCCATAAAACAAAAGAGGTGATATAATGATAGAGAAAAATGATCTTTTTAAAATAAAAAAGAATCTGGAAAAAAACATTGGCCAAAGAGTCCGATTGACCGCAAAAAAGGGACGTAAGAAATCCGTAATCAGACAGGGTATCATTGAAAGCACCTATCCCAGTATATTCGTAATAAAACTTGATAATGAAAATGAGATGACGCGACGAGTTTCTTATAGCTATACAGATGTACTTACAAAAACTGTTGAACTAGTGGTTTGTGGAAATAATGAAGTCACTCAATGCAGCTGATAAAAGGCGACAAGCAAAAGCTTGCCGCCTTTTATCAGCTTTTTTTGTCATAAATATTTCCTATCCTTCATATATATTACATAGTAGAATTTGTACAAACGCATATAACTTTAAGGGGGAGGATGTTAATGGCGCTTGAACTCACCAAGGAACTAATCAATATAAATCAAGTAGTGGCAGAGGAATTTACACAGACATTGGTAGAAGGAGATATAATTGTTCCTGATGTTAAACCGGATATCTTAAGGATTCTCCAGGTAGACGGGGTAGCCATCATAAACAATAAGGAAGTACAGCAGGATAAGGTAATCATTAGCGGTATGGTAAATTTTAAAATTCTGTATGTTCCGGATGGGACAGATAAAGCTGTAAAAAGTATTAATGCCAATTCCAATTTTACTCATCAGATCGATGTTAAATCTGCACGTCAGAATATGAAGGCTCAAATAGAAAGTGATATAGAGCATATAGAATTTGCAATGATTAACAGCAGGAAGCTCAATGTAAAAGCTGTTGTAAGCATGGATTGTAAAGTGCTCAATGCACTCAACCTGGATATGGTTACCGATATTACCGGTGAGGAGGATGTTCAGGTACTTAAGAAAAATGTGAAAGCCCACAATATTGTAGCAGAGGGCAATGAACAGTTTATTATAAGAGAAGATATGGAGGTTCCTGCCGGAAAACCTTCTATAAAAGATTTGTTAAAGATTGATACAAAGATTACGGGAAAAGATGTTAAGGTGATTAATAATAAAGTTGTTGTCAAAGGTGAACTAAATGTATGCACCCTTTATATAGGAGACATGGATGATAACTCTATCCAATTTATGGAACATGAAGTCCCGTTTACCGAGATTTTTGACCTGGACGGAGTAAAAGAGGGCATGCATTGTGACCTTGAATTCGACATACAGGATATCTATTTCAACATTAAAGAGGATAGTGATGGGGAGACCCGGGTCCTAAGTATAGAAGCCGCACTAAATGCAGCTACCAGGGCTAGTGAAGAGGTAGCGGTAGATATAGTCGCAGATTCCTATAGTCCAAATATCGATATTAAGCTTGAAAAGAAAACTTACAACATTGATGAAATTGTAGATGATAGTAAAACGCAAACCACTATCAAACAGGTAATAGACCTTCCGGCGGATATTCCTGACATTGCCCAGGTGTACAATGTGGTTACTAAGCCTTATATTACTGAAACAACAGTAGATAACGGCAAAGTTGTTGTTGAAGGAGTTATTGATACATATATCCTCTATCTGGCTGACAGTGAGGAAAATCCGGTATACAGCTATAAACAGGAAATTCCATTCAAGCACAACATTGATGTAAAAGGTGCTGCTTCCGATATGGCTTGTGATGTAAAAGTAGAGATTAATCACTGCAGCTACAGCATGAATGCGGCGTCAGAAGTAGAGGTAAGATGTATTGTAGGCGTGGAATCAAAGGTTGTAAAAACTACCCAGGTAGAATTGATTACTAAAGCTGATGCAGCACCTTTCAATATTAAAAACGAAAAACCGTCTCCAAGCATTATCATTTATTTCGTACAAAAAGGAGATACACTCTGGAAAATCGCGAAACAATACCGTACTACTATCCAGGAAATAGCAAGTGCAAATGATCTGGAAAATCCGGATGTTCTTCGTCCGGGGCAGCAGTTGTTAATTCCAAAAAGACAGAAGAAAGTTGGATAAAAAAGTTAAAAGGCAGCAAAAAAGCAGCCAAACTGCTTTTTTGCTGCCTTTTAACTTTTTCGCATATTTTTCATAAAATAACAAAAAATATGTACAGTTTCGGATAAAGGAGGAATGTACGAATGAAAAAGTATCCATACATCATAATGCTAATGATTGTAAGCTGTATTTGCATTACTTTATTATATGGTAATTTTAACATGCTTAAAACACAATTATCTATTTCACAAGATACCGAAACGATGGGTACTGCATATGCACAACAAACAAACCGCAGCGGAGATGTACAGCTGCTGGCAAGATGCGTAAATGGTGAAGCACGGGGTGAACCGTATGAAGGACAGGTGGCAGTGGCTGCAGTTATTTTAAACAGAGTAAAACATCCGTCATTTCCTAATACACTTGCAGGAGTCATCTATCAGCCCAGGGCTTTTACTGCAGTTGCTGATGGGCAGATTAATGTGCCCATAGATCCTAAATCAACAGTATATAAAGCTTGCCAGGATGCAGTAAATGGTTGGGACCCCACTGGAGGTGCAATTTACTATTATAATCCGGCAAAAACAACAAACAAATGGATTTACAGCAGGCCAGTCGTAAAAAGGATAGGAAAACATGTATTTGCAAAATAAGGAGGCGTTAAAATGGGAATAAGAAATAAGTTATTAGACTTTAAGCGCAGGCTAAGTGACAGACATATGTATAGTATCGTACTGGTAGTTGCAGCAATAATCGCTAGTGCGGGAATATACCAGTATAAAAAAGCCCTGAATTATAGAAACTATGTTGAAAATCAATACAACAGGTCTTTTCATGAACTTGTGGGATATGTTGAAAACATAGAGGTATCACTGGCAAAAGGAATGCTGGTAAACAGCCCTGAACAAATGTCAGCGTTATCTTCCGAGATATGGAGAAAAGCAGCGTTTGCCCAGGCAAACCTGGGTCAACTGCCTATTTCCCATATACAGCTGGATAAGACATCCAAGTTCTTAACCCAGGTAGGGGATTATACGTATAGCCTTTCAAGAAAAGCTATGGATGGACAACCTATCACCGATAAAGAATATGCGCAGCTGGAGCAGCTGCATAAGTATTCCGCAACTTTGAGCCGGGCACTTAACAGCATGCAGGATGATTTGTATGATGGCAGACTGAAATTTGGTGAATTAAAAGCCGAAGGAAAAAAATATTTTAACAGAGCGGCAAAGAATATTGCAGCAAACAAAATAGAAAATATTGAAAAAGAATTCCAGGAATATCCGTCCTTAATCTATGATGGGCCCTTTTCTGACCATATTGAAAACATGACACCAAGACTGTTGGAAGGTGGAACACAAATTACGCAGGAACAGGCTCGGGATAAAGTTGTAAGCTTTGTAGGACAGGACAGGGCTCAAAATCTTGAATTTACAGGAGAGAGTAACGGGACCATCCCGACCTACACTTTTTCCATGAGTCCCGGTGGGCAGGGAACCAGTAATAGAGACAGAAGGATTACGATTGCAGTTACAAAAATAGGCGGACACGTCCTATGGATGTTGGATAATAGAAACGTAACAAATATTAGCTTAAACATTAACCAGGCCAGACAAAAAGCCAAAGCCTTTCTTGATTCAAAAGGCTATGCAAATATGAAGGAAAGCTATTATCTAAAAAGCGATGGTATAGCAACAATTAACTATGCTTACATGCAAGACAATATCATCATGTACCCTGACCTGGTAAAAGTTAAAGTAGCACTGGACAATGGAGAGATCGTGGGCTTTGAGAGCCAGGGATATATTATGGCTCATCAGGCAACAAGAAATCTTCCGCAGATAAAAATCACAGAACAAGCAGCAAGAGCCAAAATAAATCCCCGGCTCAAAATTGATTCCAGCCGCCTGGCAGTAATACCTCTCGAATCAAAAAGGGAAGTATTGTGCTATGAATTTCATGGAAGTTTTGATAATAGAAACTTTTTAATTTATATTAATGCAGAAACGGGAAAAGAAGAAAAAATACTAATGCTGCTAGAGACACCAAACGGGGTATTAACTATGTAATTAGCATGAAAATAGTGGGGAGTGGACAGTGGAGAACAAAGCCGAAATCACTAAAAAATTCCGATTTAGCATATTTTCATTATTTTTTGTACTATATTTGCAGTAGGAGCGGTTACAATATACGCCCTTTACATTGGATTTGCCAGGTATAAATCAATAATATACTGTACAGAATAATATTGAACGCTAAACAAAAGGAGGCTAGGCTATGAGTAGGCGTCATTCTATAATGTCTGATAAGCTCAAGTATGAAATAGCGAAAGAACTTGGAGTCTACGACATAGTTAAGACTGAAGGTTGGGGAAGCGTAAGTTCACGTGACTGTGGTAACATCGTAGCAAAGGCAATTGAAATGGCAGAACGGAGTATGGCTGACCGGAAGTAAAGCGTACTTTTAATAGCGTTACAAAAAAAGGTGGGAATAATTTCCACCTTTTTGTATTTGAGGGTGCATTTAATATTTTTGAAGAATATTATGGAAAGAACGTTGCGGAAAGGCTTAGAGCCTAGAATAATATTCTTCAAAAATAAAATATATGCCCTGTATTTGAAAAATGATTGAAGTATGTTATCATAAAGAGTAAAATTAACAATATAATAGTACAGGGCAAAATTAATATGAAAATATTTAGAACTTTGGTCACTCACAGAACCGAAATAGAATGATTTTAATTATTAATCAATATCGGGGGTTATACATATGGCTCAAAAACTTACGTTGTGTGTATTATTTGGAGGTCAATCCTCAGAACACGAGATATCTAGGATATCTGCGACTTCAGTGATAAAGAATCTTAATAAAGAAAAATATGACATCGTTACGATTGGAATAACAAAAGATGGAAAATGGCTTTTGTATCAGGGACCTGTAGACAAGATTGCAACAGGAGAATGGGAAAATGGCCATGTTGTAAGAGCGGTAATTTCGCCTGATGCAAAAATGAACGGTATCATAAAACTGAGTGAGGATGAAGCTACCAGTGCCAAGATTGATGTGGTTTTCCCGGTATTACACGGGCTGCACGGAGAAGACGGAACAATACAGGGATTATTGGAACTGGCGCAAATACCTTATGTAGGTCCAGGTGTACTGGCATCATCGGTTGCTATGGATAAGGTATATGCCAAACTTATTTTCAAGTACGCCCAAATTCCTCAGGCTGATTGGGAAGTAGTATTTAAAACTGAGTTGGATAATATGGAACAAGTTGTAAACCGGATAGAAAGTAAATTTTCCTATCCATGTTTTATAAAACCTTCTAATGCCGGTTCATCCGTAGGTATCACAAAAGCACACAATAGGGCAGAACTGGAAGAGGGACTAAAACTGGCGGCTCAGCATGATAGAAAAATACTGGTAGAAGAGTTCATAAACGGCAGGGAGATCGAATGCTCAGTACTGGGAAATGAAGATCCTAAAGCGTCGGTTCTAGGTGAAATCGTACCCGGTAGAGAGTTTTACGACTATGATGCAAAGTATAACGACGATACATCACGACTAATTATTCCCGCCCAACTTCCGGAGGATACTACCAATAAGATAAGAGCATATGCTGTCAGAGCTTTCAAAGCACTTGACTGCACCGGGCTTTCAAGAGTTGACTTTTTTGTACATAAAGAAACAGGGGAAGTGTACATTAACGAGATTAATACCATACCTGGTTTTACCAGCATCAGTATGTACCCAAAATTATGGGAAGCTTCGGGCTTGAGCTATTCTGAATTGTTAGATAAATTAATAGAATTAGCGATACAGAAGAAAAAAGAGTAAGATTAAATTAGTATTGAGGTGTATATATGGATAATAGGCCTATTGGAGTTTTCGACTCAGGTCTGGGGGGATTGACGGCGGTTAAAGAGCTTATGCGACAGCTTCCTGAGGAAAGTATCGTATATTTTGGTGACACGGGCAGAGTGCCTTACGGTACCCGGTCAAATGAAATTGTTACCAAATATGTTTTTCAAGATATACGGTTCCTGTTGAATTTTGATATAAAACTTATTATAATAGCATGTGGTACAGCGAGCTCTATAGCTTTAGAGGCAGTGCAGAAGGAATTTGCCATTCCCATCATCGGAGTGGTTCACTCTGCTGCAGCACAAGCAGCAAAGATTAGCACAAATAAAAAGATAGGGATTATAGGTACACAGGGTACAATTAACAGCAACTCTTATGTACGTAAAATTAACGAAATAGACCCTTCAATTAAGACATTTTCTAAAGCGTGTCCTCTGTTTGTGCCTCTGGTAGAAAACGGATATCTTGATAATGAAGTGGCAAGGCTGGTAGCAAAGGAGTATCTTGAACCATTAAAACAAGAAAGCGTGGACACCATTATTATGGGATGTACGCATTATCCCTTGCTAAGAAAGACGATAGCTGATATAATGGGACAACAGGTAAGCCTGGTGGACCCGGGAGCAGAAACGGCCAGATACGTAAAAGAATTCTTACAAGAAAAGGACATGCTGGCTGAACCGGGTAATAAGCCGGAATACAGATACTTTGTAAGTGACAGTGTGGAGAGCTTTAGCCGGCTGGGAAGTTTATTCTTGGAGAAAGAAATCATCCAGTCGGTGGAGAAAATCGATATAGAGAAATATTAACGAGGGATAAAAGATGCACAAAAACGTAATTATTTCTGTTAAAGGCACTCAACATTATAATGATGATAAAGATAGTATAGAGTTGGTGACAGAAGGAAAATATTATAAAAAAGGCAATAGTTATTACGTAACCTATAAAGAGACCGAGATCACCGGGATGGAAGGTACTACTACCACGTTAAAGATTGGTGATGGCAAGGTTACTCTCATGAGGTTTGGACAGAACAATTCCCAGCTGATATTTGAAAAGGGGCAGAAGCATTTATGCTATTATGAAACTGCCTATGGGGGATTTACAGTTGGTGTTTTTTCCAACAATGTAGATATAAATATAGACGATAACGGTGGTGAAATATCAGTAGATTATCTCCTGCAAATTGACAATATGAAAGCGGGAGAAAATGACTTTTACTTGCAGATAAGGGAGGCAAATTTGACAAATGATCAATTTAATCGAAACAGCAAAAAACCAAATTAGCAAGACGATTGAAAAGGCGATAGAAGAAGCAGTAACTGCAGGACAGTTACCCCAGGTACATATTGATGAAATTGTAATTGAAATTCCCCGGGAAAAGCAGCATGGAGACTTTGCCACCAACGTGGCAATGCAAATCACGCGTCAGGCAAGAAAAGCACCGAAAATAATTGCAGAAGCTTTAATCGGTAATATGGAATTGGGAGATACTTTCATTGAAAAAGTGGAGGTAGCAGGGCCGGGCTTTATAAACTTTTATATGAAAAAAGACTGGCTTTACCAGGTAATTTCCGCTATTGAGCAGAGAGGTGCAGACTATGGTAAAATAAACATCGGCAATGGACAGAAGGTAATGGTGGAGTTTGTAAGTGCCAATCCTACAGGACCTATGCACATGGGGAATGCCCGGGGAGGCGCACTGGGTGATTGTCTTGCCAGTGTGCTGGATTGGGCCGGATATGATGTAACCCGTGAATTTTACATTAACGACGCAGGAAATCAGATAGAAAAGTTTGGGAAATCCCTCGAAGCGAGATATGTGCAACTGCTTAAGGGAGAAGATGCATTTTCTTTTCCAGAAGATGGATACCATGGGGAAGATATAAAGGATCATATGAGGGATTTTATTGCCCTTGAAGGGGATAAGTACCTGGATGTAGAATCGGAAGAAAGAAAAAAAGTTTTTGTTGAATTTGCTCTCAAGAGAAATATTGATAAATTAAAATCAGACCTTAAGGCATATGGAATAGAATATGATGTATGGTTCCACGAAAGTTGGCTGTATGAAAGTAATGAGGTACAGGAAACCATAGACTATCTTATTCAAAAAGGATATACCTATGAGAAGGAAGATGCAGTATGGTTTAAAGCTTCTGAATTTGGGGCAGAAAAGGATGAAGTATTAGTAAGGAATAATGG
This sequence comes from Petroclostridium xylanilyticum, assembly GCF_002252565.1. Lineage (NCBI taxonomy): Bacteria > Bacillati > Bacillota > Clostridia > Eubacteriales > Oscillospiraceae > Petroclostridium > Petroclostridium xylanilyticum. The sequence goes on along the minus strand of NZ_NPML01000018.1, from coordinate 197,666 downwards.
GATTCCCACCTACTTTGCTGCAGATATTGCCTACCACAGAAATAAATTTGTAAAAAGAGGCTTTGAGAGGGTTATTGATATATGGGGAGCTGACCATCACGGGCACGTAGCCAGAATGAAGGGTGCTATGAAAGCCATCGGTTGTGACCCGGACAAGCTGGACATTATCATTATGCAGCTGGTCAGATTATTAAGAAACGGTGAAGTTGCAAGGATGTCCAAGAGGACAGGGCGTTCGGTAACACTAAGTGACCTTTTGGAAGAAACAAGTGTGGATGCTGCAAGGTTTTTCTTCAATATGAGACAGTCAGGCAGCCATCTGGACTTTGACCTTGACCTTGCTGTATCCCAATCCAATGAGAATCCGGTTTTCTATGTCCAATACGCCCATGCAAGAATTTGCAGTATTGTAAGACTGCTGGCTGAAGAAGGCATCAATGTGCAACCGGCAGACAAAATTGATGTTTCCCTTCTTGTACAGCCGGAAGAGCTTGAACTGTTAAAGAAGCTCGCTGAACTTCCCGAAGAAATAAAAGGAGCCGCACTGTCCATGGAACCAAGCAGGATGACCAGATACGTCCTCGACCTTGCAGCCCTGTTCCACTCCTTCTACAATGCCTGCAGGGTAAAAGTGGAGGATGAGCAGTTGATGGCGGCAAGATTGAAACTAATTGACTGTGTAAGGATTGTCATTAAGAATGTATTGAGTATGTTGGGGATATCGGCGCCGGAGAAAATGTAAAGAAGCGCGGGGACTAAAGAAGCGCGGGGACGGTTCCGATGCTTCCTTCTTCTAAGGAAGCATCAGAACCGTCCCCGCGCTTCTTCGAGCTAAATATTACATTCTCTTTACATTGCAGGAATTACCAGCCTGAATGTAGAATATTTTAACAAGAAAAATAGAAAATTTTGTCGTTAAAAAAATTTAAAAGGGGCACTAAATATGAAACCTATACTCAAATACGTATTAGTACTATTATTACTAATAATCTTTACTTTTAACCTAGTACCAGTCCTGGCTGCCCCGGAGATACCATCAAATATATACATGGGTAATGGAGAAACGGCACAAATTCTAAAGAATATAGAATTCCACGACGTAGAGTCCAAGGGAGAAAACTTCTGGGCAAGGAATGCTATTTATGATATGGCAGCACTCTCCATCATAAAAGGATACGGGGAAAATTATTTTAATGGAAGTGCTCCTGTTACCCGGGTGCAGGCGCTGGCCCTTATCTACCGTGCAATCGGAAAAGAAAAGGAAGCGCTGGAAGCAGCAAAAATAATTGAACAGCAAAGAGACCAGGAAGGCCGGATAAACACCATAGAAGCATGGGCCAATGGTTATCTTCAACTGGCGGTTAATGACGGACTTATCACACCTCAACAATTCAGTGATGCTTTAGCTTACGACCAGTCAGCACTGGAACATGACAAAAGCTTTGTAAAAACTGCTCCGGCCCAAAGGCAGGAGATAGGGGAGTGGATGGCAAAACTGCTGGGACTCACGCCAATAGCTCATGACCGGCAAACAGCGTTAAATTACTTTAATGACCGGAATGAGATCGACCCTTCAAAGGCGCCTTACCTTGAGGCTTTAGTTAGAGAAAAGATTATGAATGGAAATAACGGTTTTTTATACCCTGCCAAGGGCATTTCCAGAGAAGAAATGGTCCAGGTGCTCAAAAATGCTGAAAGATTTATCCTGGAACGCCAAGGCTTAGCCCTGAAATACGGGTATATAGAAGAAATACAGACAACCACTCAACCGCAGATAGCTAATGTATTAAAAACCGTGCTTATTAAAATACGAAATATCGACGGCAAACAAGACCATATCCTTCTGGAAAAAATATGTGATTTCCAGGGAAATAATCTGACACAACAAGACATAATCGTATTGGGAAGAGGGAAACCAGCCGACAGCAGCAGGTTAAAAGAAAAAGATGAAATCAGTTATATCATTGATAAGCAAAATCATGTAAGAATGATAAAGATAACCGGTACCGTACAAAATACCATTGCTGAAATAGAAAATTATCCTATTGTTAGGATTTATAAAGCCAACATCTATGTATATGATGAATATAATTCCAAGTTGATAGTGAGCGAGTTGAACAAACTTGAGGAGGAACAGTGGAATCCGCTTATAGACAAGCAATTCACAGAAATAGCAATAGGAGGACAAATAGCAGTATATGGAGATGGCAGGTTAAGAAGTCTTTCCTATATCAATAGCAATTATACTGACTGCCCGGTATATATAGCCGTAACACAGGGAAATGACGGTACAGAAAAAGCAGTATTTTTGAGTGTGAAAAATATTGACCACAACACTGAGGACGGGTATAGTGATTCAGTGAAATCGGTTGAAGCCGATACAAGGAAAATACATGGGGAAAACAAAACTTTCCAATACAATGAAGATACCATAATCCTTAAAAACGGTAAGCTGGTTACTGCTGATAAACTTGCAGCAGGCGACAAGATGTATATAGTTGCCGGTGAAAATGACAACCCGGAAGAACCTACTGCCCATATTATTCAGGTGCAGGAAAAAACTGCTGCAAGTAAAGAAAACGTTAAGAAGAAGTAAAATGTTTGAAAAAGGTCATACACTGGAAATTATGGGTGAAGAAAAAGAAAGAAAATGACGATACAATAAATATGGAAATGGGCGATTAGTATACATATAATAAGGTGAAGCGATGGTGGAGATATGAAAAGATTAAAACCATATATAAGTATATTTTTAGTAGTCCTGTTATTATGTTCGGACTTTAATGCAATAGTAGTAAAAGCTGCGCCTGCAGTTGAGAATTTACCGGATTTAAAACTATATACTACTGCAGATGCAAACATAGCAAAGGGACAAAAAGGGGTGGAGTATGCCGTTTCAACCATCACAATGGAATTTAATTCTTCTTATACGCCCGATTTGTCAAAACTAAAGATTTATGCCTATGCAAGCGGTAAAACAGATGAAACCGGCAAGTTTAAAATATCCTTATTACAAGCTGGAAAGATAGAATTCAAACTATTAAGCCCTTATACCCAGCTAAGAATGCATACCCTATACGAGATTTATGCACCTCAGGGAGCTTTTACGAATACTGCCGACAATAAAACCAACAGTGAAATAATTTACAACTTTGTCACCAAAGGGAATGGAAAAAACGATATTCTTGTTAAAACCACCCCGGCTGATGCGGCTGACCGGATTAACAAGAGCCAAAAAACAATAGAGATTGAATTTATAGATGATATTGCTTTGAATGCCGGCTTGCAAACGGCAATACAAACCAATAACAAAGCAGTTCTTGAAAACTATATACAACTAAGCTCCTTACCACTTACCAACCCCGTAGATGCAACTGCAGACGCATACGGTACAGGAGACCATTCCATCAGCGACTACAATATTTCGGTACAGGGGACAAAACTGATACTAGAAGCCAAATCGGGACAATTGAAAGATTTTGCAGACTACAGCGTGGAATTGAAACAGGATGCAGTCTATCTTAAAAACAGCACCGGTACAAAAATTTATAATGCACCGGCAAGCATACATTTTAAGACCAATAATATGCTGGTAAAAACCACTCCGGCAGATAGACAGACAGGCGTAGAAGCAGACCCTGCAATTGAATTTGAATTCAAATATCCTGTTATAAGAGGCGCAGGAAATATTACACTTGTTTCAGATGCCGAGCCCTCTATATTACTCCCTTATACAGTGACTTGCGAAGGAAAATTCTTAAAGATAAATGTAGATGACCTTGCACCTAATACATATCCGTTGAGAAAAAATACGTTATATAAAGTGACGTTGGAAGAAGGCGCTGTTGAATTTAAAGATTATAAGGCGGCAGGGACCGGGGACGCTATAAAAAATAAAAAGATTGATTTATATTTTACTACCGGGAATGCAGGGGAGAGCCCTGTTGTTAAGAGCAGTAATGCCTATTCCTCTGACATTAACGGAAATGATGATATTACCGGTGTAGACACTACCCGTTTAGCTGCCGATGGAAGTATCTATATCCGTTTTGAAAAGCCGGTACGTTGGGAAAAACAGCTTCCCGGTGACCTAAGTACCCGTATTGCAAATGTACATTTATACAGGATTCCTAAGGCATCAAGCACAGCTATAAATACGGCAACAGGGGAAATATACGACCAAAGCTTTGTATTTACTCCTTCCGGGGATGACATATTACTGGATGGCCGTCTGGATCATGAAGATGTTGCTGTTGATCCTCAGTGCGAGATTCTTTTGGAAAATGCAGAGATCCTTACAGATTATCCGAATGTTCTGCGCATCAAGCCTAAATATCCGTTGACCAACCTGAATAAATACAGGGTAGTAATAGACAAGGATTATATAGAAGATCTAAACGGCTATAACCTTCAAAAGGATTTGGATTTTACATTTTGGACGGCAAAGTCTAATGAAACTGTAAAACCTAATTGGCAAACCAGCCGCATACCCGCTTTTAATGCTCCACAATATGGTGGAAGTGAACCGATTGTGCTTTATATCGATAGAGAGGTGATTCCGCGGGCCCAGGATAAAGTGGTGCAGGAAGCACCGGAAAAAATTAAGATAATCACCTTTGATGCACTTAAGGATATTACGCTTATAAATGCTGTTTATAGCACCGACAGTAACACTGCAAAAATAGATTTTTCACAATATAAGCTGGAATACTACTTTGAAAATAATATCAAAAAGACAAAGCTTTCCTTATACCCGGCTTCAGTATTACAAAGCGGGACCCTCTATAAGCTGAGCATTCCGGGAAATATACTGCAGACAAGGGGAGGAATTTTTACTGACCCGCTGGAAATCAATTTTACAGTAAAACAGGATACGGCGCAGGCGAAAGGCGTTTATTCCATTGTTCCAAAAGAGCTGAATGTCCGCGACCTGTATTGGGGAAATGGGAGCTTTTTGATAAAAGGCTTCAACTTTAACGAAAGAATTGAAAAAGTAATTTTAAAACCTCTGAGTGGCAATGCATCCGGTAAGCCCAATATAGAAATTGGGGCGGGAGATATTGTATTTAAAAGTGTTACAGAACTCCTGGTCTGCATAAGGGGAGATAATGCAAAAACTCTCGGGCAGGAAAGCTACACCGGCGAATACCAGGTGGTGTTAAAATTCACAGGCGACGCTGCCGAATATATAAGTCCGGTTAATTTCGTTGCAAAATCTAAGGGACGTCCGGTAGTAAAAGCCAGGCACCCCGGCGACGGAAGCGTATGGTATGATGAAAAGACCTTGTACTCCAGGGTTTATAACGGTGAAACAAAATATTTTATAAAAGTTACTTTTGAAGACATTGATGGGAATTTAGTTTTAAACGACTTTAATGCTATAAAAAACAGTACGATATATGTCCGCGGGAGCGGGATGAACCTGCTGGATCTGGACTTTTTAAACAGCATAAGCGGGTTGGAACAAACAGTCAGAGAAAGTTATATATTTGAAAAAAATAGGACAAAACAAGAAGCATATCTCTATATACCTGTAAAGCCTCTGCGTCCGCAAACCGTATATGACGTTGCAGTAAGTGCAAATATTGTCCATTTTTCCGACAGCGCAGGTGAAAGCAGCGGCAATGAAACAATCACCTGGGAATTTACCACCATGGGAGTGCCGGCAGTTAAAGCGATTACACCGGCAACCGTTGTGGAAGATTATGACGAAGATGTGCCTGTTAAGATTACAGGAAACCTGTTTTACAGCGGTACCGTAGCGGTTTATTTTAATGATGTGAGGGCAAGAAGTGTAATAGTAAGAGAGGATCCGGTTACAAAGGAAAAATACCTGGAAGTATATCTTCCAAAAGGAAGCAGCAGGCTGAAAGCCGGAACTTATAATGTCACTGTGCAAAATACCGATAACCACCAGCGTATCCTGTATGGCGCCTTTAGTGTAGTACCGGCCGGAAAAAATGTCCCCAATGGGCAGTATAAAGTAAAGGGAGAAGACAGAAAAGGAGAAATCAGGGCAGACCTTAAAGTCAGTGAGGATACCCTGATGCTGGAAACCAGATATGCTGATGACAGTTACCTCAAATTTGACCTGGATGAGCTTATGGGGGAAAATGTACTGGTTCGCAAAATACAGTATAGAGGAAAGACGAGAGATGTTATAGGGGAACTGGCTGCCAGGTCAAAATGGGCCGATATTACCGTTTACGGTCTAACACTGGACCCTGCATCCGATGATACGAATATTATTCTGAGCCTGGGAAGGGCAGAACCTGCTTTGTCCCAATCCTTAAAAGCAAAATTAAAGGGAAAAGCCATAAAATCCGAATTTATACAGGTAGCGGGAAGCAATTATAAATTCTACAAGGTGGTGCTGGACATTCCTTTTAGGGAAAGTGATGGAAAGAATATCAGGGTTTTAAGGTATGATGAAGAACTGAGAAACTTTTATGAAGTAGAGTTTTATAAAAACCTGGCAGATAAGAAGGTTCATATAACCAGTGACCGGCCTGGTGTGTTTGTTGTGGTTGAGTAGGAGGTGTTAATGTGAGGATTTCCAAGCTTTTAAAAAAAATTACAGCTTTCACCTTGATATTTATAATGACTTTTAGTTTGGTGCAGTGGAACAACATAAATATTGCACATGCAGCAGAGCCGACAGGCAAAGACCTGGGTGGAGGCATAAAAATAAAAAATATTACCCTCTCGAAGGTATATGACGAAAACAGGAATTCAAAAGGAATGTATCTTGAAATAACAGCTACGGCTGACAGTGCGGACATATCCAATCTGAGTGTAAAATATAAAAACAGGGATAATATTTTCAAACCTTTTACAAAGCAGACCATTAAGGGCGAAAAATTCATACAGTTTGAGTTCACTGCCCAGGAAATAAGCGACTTTAACGGCAGTTTGCTTTTAAGAGACCAGGTTGTTATCAGCGACTTAAATTTTAACAATCTGCCCACAATATCCAAAGTACCCAAGAAAATTATAAATACCGATGTTGACGAAGATACAGCAACAGACGGCATACAGTATTTCTTAACCGTTGAGGGTACAAATCTTGACAGTGTAGGGCAAACAATAGATGATTTCAACTACAAGTTATATATCAGCAAAAGTGCAGCCAGCAAGGAAGTAATTTCCACTGACATTGCTGAACAGAAATACGATGCGTTAAAGATGAAAAACCTGACGCCTCCCGGAGCTTACGGTTTTCAGGATATGGTGTTCAAAAAGATAAAGAGCAGCACTGAATTGGATATAGAAATCAATCATACTTACTATAACCAGTTCAGGTTTGTAAAAAATCTTGTAGTCAATGATTTAAGAATGTATCCGAACGTGGGTACAAACGGTGACAGCATATATTTTGAGGGAAAAGATTTACCCCAATATGATGTGCACTTTTTAAGTGTTACCGGAAATGATTCTTACTCGGATACCAACAAGGGAACCAATCCGGTTTTTGAAGAAAATATAGATGGCAACGGCTTGAACAGGCTTACTGTTAAAGTCCCGTCAGCAATTGCAATTGGCCAGTATAACGTATATTTAACCCAGACGCAGGACCGGGAAATCATCGCAGAAAAATTTGTTGATGTATTTACAGTTATAGAAAAAGGCAATAAAGCGACCATTACAAAGGTATATCCCAGCAAGGGGCCGTCTGCCGGGAATGATAATGTTGAAATAGAAGGTAACAATCTTGTCAGACTTAATATACCTGGATTGGACATCAGCTATAGTAAAGACACTATCACATTCAATGGTTCTACTAATTCCGGAAGTGTTCCCCAATTAGTAATCAACTACCCTGACGTATTGGCCAAATATAATGGAGTCAGTGTCAGTGAAGTTAAAAGGACAATATCTGTGCTTATTGGTTCACAGGCAAAATTTAAGACGGATGACACAGACCCCGATAAATACAAAATCTTGCTTGGAAATCCGGATTATTTATATGTGATAACCCAATCTACTACACAAATAGATACCGACCCTATCGTTGATGTAAAAGCTACTTTAACTACAACTTTTAAGGACATCAATGGAAATGAGTATAAGTTCGTTGAAATTGCAGAAAAAAAAGATGGATATGAATTTATACCAAGTTCATCTCTGCCCTTGATTAAAAGTGTGACACCTGAAAAGGTCCAGTTGGAAGAGGTGGGTTCGGATAGGTATAACCTGAAGGAAGAAATTTTGCTTGCGGTTACCGGGGAAAATTTTATGGTCCACAAGTTTACAGACGCAAGCGGAAATATGATTACCCGGTATCCGATAGTGATTATAAAAACTGCAAATGACAATGAATTGGGCAATTATGAAATAAAACTGGATAAAAATGAGGATAAAATTTATTACAAGGATGGGACAGAACAGTTTATAACGGGGCTGACTCTTGACGTATTAGATCAAAATGGAAATATCATTGATGGTTCAGACGGAAAAGAATTTGGTACAAAAATCGTCATGAGAATTCCTAAAAGCATAATACTTTCAAGTGCGGGCAAACGAAACATACAGGTTGTGAACCCGAAAAGACAGTCCACAGAACCGGGCTCCAGCAGTATCAAGGTGGATGCAGTTGAATTTGTAAAAGATTTGGAGAGCCCTGCCATAGAAAGCGTGGAGCCTAATATTGTCACCATTGAAGGCGGACAGGATATTATTGTAAAAGGAAATAACTTTCAGGAAGGAATAAAGGTTTATATCAATGCGCAGGAAGTAAAGGGAGTAACCCGTGAAGTTGACAGGTCAGGAAATAAAATCTTATTAAAATTTAAAGCACCCAAAGGGACGGAAGGTGAAACACAGCTGTTGGTGATGAACCCTGATGGGGGGCAGGCAGTATATCCGTTTATCTATGTAAAGACTTATACAAAGCCCAGCATTCTAAAGCTTAACCCAAATCTGGGAACAGAAGGGACTCCGGTTGTAGTAGATGGAGACAACTTCCTAAAGACCGACCCTACCGTTACCAATATAGATGGCTTTGGAATTTATAAGCTTATCGGTACCAGGATACTGATGGATGGCAAAGAAATCAATGAATATAACAAAAATGCTGAGAACACCAAAATTATACTAAAGCCTTATCAATCAGCAAGCAATAATGTGATTTTAAGGGTTGAAGATTCACAGCTGGTTGTTGCAGATTATTACTACAGCATTATCCTGGAGAGAGAAGTACCGGCAGGAGAAAAGCCGCACTATTACACTTTGGACATAGACCCGAGGGGGAATGTCATCCTTTCAGACGGAATAAATGACAAATATACTATCACAGCAGCTCCTGACGGGACGATAAAAGCAGACAAAGAGGGCGGAGGAGAGTACGGGGTCAATGTAGATACAGGGAAAATTATTATAGACCCCTCCGGTTCTCCCATAACACTGAACATTACTACCCCTTATAAATTTAGCGATGAAACAAAGGCCATTATCGGCAACAGGGTTAGAATAATCAATAAAAACCAGTTGATCTTTACCGTGCCGGCATTGGAACAGGGGACCTACGATGTAACGGTTATCAATCCGGATACAAACAGTGCTACCATCATAGATGGATTTACCTATAAAAAAGACCCTCCATCCACCCCTGTAATAGACTCTGTCAATCCAAGCCAGGGTTCTACAGAGGGGGACTATTTTATTGAAATTTATGGCAAATATTTTGAGCATAATGCAGACCCACAGAAGAAGACAAAGGTTTATATAGGCGGAGTTTTGGTTTCGCCGGACAATGTTACGGTAGATATAGACGGGAAGACAATCAAGGTCAAGGTTCCTCCTTATCCGGGTGATATTAGACAGGAGACAGGAACGGATAGAAAGACGGTGCCTGTAATAGTGGTTAACCATGGAGGCGGGACGGGCAGCAAGCTTGACGGTTTTACCTACATCATTCCGCGCAGTAACCCTGAGATCGATAGTATAGATCCTACCGGCGGGAATGCGGCGGGAGGTATTACCGTCCAGTTAAGAGGTTCTGATTTCAGGCTTTATGAGCCGTTTACCGATTCAAAGGGGGATTCGGTGAAGGTATATGAAGAAGTATATACCGATTCTAACGATAACGGCAAATGGGATGAAGGGGAACCTTTTGAAGATAAAAACAGGAATAATAAATATGACAGCGGGTTATATTATGTTGACATCAATGGAGATGGAGAGTGGACCGACTTAAGAGGAGTTGAAAATATTGCCAGCCTGGGTGATGGGGATAAAAAGATACTGCCCCAGGTATATTTCGGTAAATTTAAAGTATCAGAATATATAGCAGTTTCTGATGAAAGATTGATTGTAAAATTGCCTGCAGGGGAAAAAGGAAATGTAGACGTATACGTTGTGAACAACGATTACGGGATCTCAAATAAAAAGCCGTTTGCTTACAACGCTTCAAGTCCGAAGATTGACAGCATAACCCCATCCAAGGGGAAAAAACAGGGTAAAGATGATGTAGAGATTGTCGGTAAGGAATTCAGCAACAGTACGATACAGGTTTACAATCTGGAGAAGGACGCACAGGGCAAAAATAAATTTGATGAAAAGATCATGCCCCTTGTGAGATTTGGAGACATCACCAACCGGGCAAGCCAAATTAATGATCTGGATTACGGATTGATCGGCAACAATGAAACCGCGAGCGTTACACTTGGAGCTATCACTGTCGAATATAAAGGAAAAGATGATACGCTGACCATAAAGACAATAGACGGCAAATACGCTCAGACCTTTACCGGGTATGATGATACAATTAAATATATACCGGTCGGTCTGCTCAAAAACGTATCCAACAGCACAGAAAGCTATCCGGAATATGAACTGGTAAGAGTGGAAATAAACAAGGATGACAGGAGATTAATTGTTGAACGGGGATATTCTCCCGAGGCAGAACTAAAAGGGACGGGGCAGATTATTTTTAAAACTCCATCCTATCCTGCAGTGGGAATAACAACTGTCAGGGTAATCAATCCTGATAGCGGGGTAGCAGAAGGTAAATTTGAATATAAGAACCCGGACAGCCGGCCGGCCATCATCACTATCACAAAAGATGGAAAGCTGCCGCAGGACGCGAATGTGCCAGGCTACGGGGATGTTAAGATTTTAAGGCTGACAGCAAAAGGCGGGAATATTGTAAAAATTACCGGAACTGATTTCAGACCGGGTGCCAGGGTTTTAATACCTGGAATTACTGATGAAAATGGCATAGCTCCTGTCACTGAAAATATTACACCATCCAACATTACCTTTAAAATGTTTGCAGTACCCGATAATGTGGTATCCCAGGAGAGCGTAGGCATCATCAAGCTTTACAGGGTAGTTGTCCTGAATGAAGATGGAGGCATGACAGCTTCCGATAACTTAATTCCTCCGATATACCTGATGTTTATTAAGGGTGAAACGTCACCGCAAATTGACAGAATAACGCCTGATAAAGGACCGTCAAACGGCGGCACCAGGGTTAAAATAGAAGGTAAGGATTTTAGAGAAAAAATCGAGGGTATGGAGGGAGAAAACAATAAATTTACCGTATATTTTGATGGTGTCCCATTACCGGAAACTAATGTAACTGTAGTAGATACCGGTACCGTATACATCACTACCCCCAGCCATGCACCGGGACCGGTTGAGATAAAAGTAGAAAACCCCGATGGAGAACTTTCAAATACGCAAATATTTACCTTTATAAGCAACCCAAAAATAACAGCAGTAGTTGACCCGGCCGACCCAAGTGAAAACACCAAAATTGATGTCATTTCTGTGGAAGGCGGACAGGAAATAAAGTTAAAAGGTTCGGGGTACCAGGAAGGAAGCAAGGTTGTATTCAACCCTGTGCTGAAAAAGATAGAAGAGGGGAAGGCAGCTGCAGGAAATGTAATCTATATCAATGGAGATGCCTATACCCTTGACCAAGGGACTGAAGGTACAGATGTCAAGTTTATAAATTCTGAAACCTTAACCGTTAAAACCCCTCAGGGAAAGATGGGCACGACAGGAGTCATTGTGATCAATCCTGACGGGGGAGCCAGCGAGATATACGAAGATATCACGTACTCACTTCCTGAAATAGGTATACCTCAGGGAGTTGCTGCAGAACTGGTATACAACCGTTATATTAAAGTCAATTGGCTGGAAGTAGAAGGAGCCAGAGAATATGAAATATATGTGGTAGTAGATAATACTCAGGTAGAGCTGATAGGATCTACTAAACTTACAAGTTTCGTATATGAAGACCTGGAGCCTCGTACTACCTACAAATTTATTGTAAAAGCTGTTGGAGAATATAATATATCCAAACCGTCCAAGGAAAGCAATTCCGTACGGACAGGAAGCAAAGTAGGTCCTCCTGATGATGATGGGCAATTAAATGACAAGACAACAATGGATAAAGTAGGAGATCAAGCAAACATCATCATTGGTGAAGACAGTTACAGCAAAGAGATGACAATTGACTTGACCAGAGGAACCTTAGCCGGCAGTAAAGAAGTAGTAATCAGTATGTCAGCTAAAATTGCATCCAGCTATAGGGCTAAAAGTATAAAGATCATAGGAAAGGATTTTGTGATCAAATTTAATCCAAATAATTTTAATACTTCCAAAGTAGCAGAAAATGATCACAGAAAGGACGCCGGGGTAAGGTTTAAAATCTCTCCCTATACTGGAAGCTCTGATCTGGATGCAGGAAAGACCGCTTTATCCACTCAATACGTATTGGAAGCAAACGTTTTTGTTGGAAAGGATAGTACTCCAATAGACTATTTAACATCCGGCATGGAAATAACCCTCGATTTTGATGCTGCCAAGGCAGATATGAGAAGGCTAAAGAATATAGGCTTGAACCGATACGACCAAACTACCCAATCATGGATGCTGCTGGCCAACAGGGCAGACAGCTACAGCACTTCAATTAGAGCTTATACAGACAGATTGGGAAGATATTTAATATTTGGAAGCAAAAATTAAGTAAGCTCGGAGGTCGGAGCCGGGAGCTCGGAGACCTCATTAATTGCAGGAGAGTTTTCTCCGAGCTCCGGACTCCGAGCTCCCAGCTGCATTGTGCGAGGTGATTAAGTGAATAAGCCATATTTAAAAATAATGTTACTTGCTCTGACCTTAATGCTGTTAGTTTCAAACATCTCCTACGCCGACCCAATTACTCCCTACAGGGAAGGATTTATAGAAGGCTTTATAAAAAGTAAAGGCCAGGATAAAATTGAAATTGAAGAATATGATGGCACGGTCCATACCCTTTCCTTTGACGATAAGGCAGTCTTTGTAATTGACACCGTTCAGGCTGATTTCGAAGACTTTAAGCCGGGGATGGAAATATATGCAACCTTGAAAAGAAGAAAAATAGACTACATGGAAGGCTATTCAACAGAGGTTCCCGGGTATATTCCTGAAGGTGGCAAGGTAAGAACCGGGGTTATCAAAAGTATCGACAGAAATCAGGTCACCATACGTCTTCCTATAGGAGAGGAAGAAACCTATTACACCTCTCCGGCTACCATTGCATTGAAAAAAGGGAAAAACGTACCTTTAAGCATCCTTTATGAAGGAGACTCGGTAAAACTCCTGTTTGACGAAGTAGAATCAACCACCATAAGCAGGATAGAAATTGAAGGGGATTCTGTGAGGGTAAAAGACATTTACCGCGGGGTATTAACAACAGTAGATACACTGGAAAATGCAATTACCCTAACTGGAATGCAGGTCTTTCGAAATGGACAATGGCAGGATTTGAGCAGTTCCAGGAGAATATTCTACTCTGCCCAGGTCCCGGTCTACACCGGAGGAGCAAAAATATCTTATAACAATTTAAAGTATTATAAAGGTAAGACCGTGTACATGGCGGTCAAGGATTTCTTCGGCCGGGACCAAATTGAAAGAATGGTAATAAAAAATCAATATGAATCCATCTATTCTGACAAAATAGAGGATATCAACTGGTACAGCGATGCCTTTGAACTTGCAAACCACAAAAATCTGGCCTTCAACGACGGTACCATTGTTATCAAGAATGGAAGGCTGGTAAATAAATACTCCATTAATGCCGGTTCAGACGTATTTGTAGTAGGAGATGGGACCGGGAACCAGCAGATGGCCAATGTCGTCTATATATATGACACGGATATCAATAATTCTAATGCGGGGCAGTTCTATTTGTATGAAGGAAGACTGGATGAAATTGTGAAAGATAAAGTTGTGTTGAAAGATTTTTGCTTATTAAACCAAAATGAATGGGAATCCTTTGCTGATGAAAAAGAATTATTCTATGACAGTGATATAAATATCTATGATTCGGAGGAAGACAGGCAGATAACGCCGCTGGAATTCTACTCCAAGCACTATGCGGTAGATGAGGACAGCAGTTATGCAGAAGAAAACAACCTCAACGACTGGTATGCTTATATTTATACCGATGGTGACAGGATAGCTGCTATATTGCTCAAAAAGGACAGGGATTCCATCATGGGCCAGAGAGCAACCAGCGGTACAGTCGAATTTGTTGAGGACCATTCACTGGTTGGATGGAGGATAAGTGTAAGAGATGCCAGTGACTGGAGCAGCAGAAAGGACGCCTGGATGGCTAAAAACACTTCATTGATGATTCATTTGCAGGATGCTATGATCATTAAAGATGGCGCAATGATTTCACCACAGGAATTAAAGGCAGGAGACAGACTATATATGATCAGAGACGGCAGCCAGGCGAAGGTCGTTATTGTAAAATAAATTCTGCATTTCACAGGAAGGGGGAATTTTGTGAAAAAATTTATTGCAGCTTTTATCATCTTCAGCTGCATAATGAACTTTACAACTGTATTTGCAACTCCCCCTGGATTTTCAGGCGGAGTCAGTAACGAATATGAATATGAGGAAATCGTATTTCTAACCGGAGAACCTGTAAAATTCGTGGGAAAGCTTATTATGACAGAAAATGAAAAAGATGATCAGAAAACTGTAACCTACAGGCTCAATCTCAGGCCTGAGGATAAGACCGTATCTGCAAGGCTGGACAGGATGATAACCTATGTAACCAGCTATACAAAGAGGAATGACAAAGGACAAACTATCGCAGATACCAGTGTAAGCAGGTACTCTGAAACCCTTCAGATGGGGGCGGACAGATATCAGCTGGCAGATTTCCAGTTTTCAAAATCGGATGTCATAGACAACCGGCCAGCGGCTAACTTTTACTCAGGAAACATAAAGGGAAGAAAATACTATACCATCAACAGGGACCAGGGAAAGGTCATCGTAGATATCTCAGGAGGGGATGTAGGATATCAAAACTTCTGGGGGAATACCGAAACACAAATGCTTGACTGCGTTATCACTTATGACAGGCAGGTGGATGCGAATAGAGCCGATGAAAATACCAATGGTTCCGAGGTTGAAAACATATCGTGGCAAGGTACTGTTAAAATCCAGGTTTCGGATAGTACTACCAAGGTTTTAAAATATGCAGATAATGAAGCCAATTTTTCAAGCTTCAATGGAGGGTATATCAGGGTTACAAACCGGGAGATGGTATCCAAGTATGATTATAACCTTCCCAAAATGAATGAAGCCGATGCCGGATACAGCCTGAGTAAAATAGAAATTGCGGCTCCTGACAAAACAAAACGCAATGAAGATATTATAATGATTTCAAAAAGCATGGTGCCCAAGCTGGAAAGACTGGTTGTACCCAAGTTTAGAGATACAGCAGGACACTGGGCGCAGGGCTATATTGAAAAGCTGTACTCCTTGGACGTATTTGATGAAAATTCCCAGTTTTTCACCCCGGAGATTCCAATGACCCGCCAGGAGTTTACCAAAGGAATTATAAAGGCCTGCAACATAAGGCCCACGGTAGAAGAGAAAAAGAAACCCATCGTCAGGAAGAGAAACCAGCCAAAAGAGGAGTCGCCTTTTGTTGATGTAGCAGTTGAAGACCCGGACTATGAATATATAAAAGATGCTTTAAATAAAGGAATTATAAAAGGTAAAACGAAAGATTTATTCAGACCCGGTGAACCGTTAACACGGGCACAGGCTATCACAATATTAATAAGGGCACTGGGATTCGAAAACAAAGCTCCCACTCCCGGCTACTATACCTCCTTTAGCGATGACCGGGAGATTCCTAACTGGGCAAGAGACAGCATATATGTGGCCGGAGAATTGGGACTGATATACGGAGATGAATATAACAATATCAACCCCAACAAGGTCATGTCCCGCGCAGAAGCGTCAGCAATGCTGGTACGCTTTTTGGAGTTCCTGGAAAGGGACTTGCAGAGGGATTACAGGGAGAATATAATATACTTCAATTAGTGGGTGACGCGGGTGACACGGGGACGGTTCTTTTGTCACCTCGTCCCAAGGTGACAAAAGAACCGTCCCCGTGTCACCCCGCACAAATACTATTATACAAGGAGAATGTAAAATGAAAAATTTTAAAAGGTCAATTGCACTAGCAATAACAATAATATTATTATTTACCGGAGTGGTATTTGCACAAGAAGCAAAAACAGATCCTAATTATGAATATCTGCAAAGAGTAAAAGAGTATATCATGGCAAGGTATAAAGGTGAGATTACCGATACCCAAATACTTGAAGGTGCGCTTCGTAAAATTATCGAAAAAAATCCAGAGCTCCTGGAACAGGCAATTGAAGGAATGTTCGGTACCTTAGACCAACACAGCACATTCTTTTACCAGGATCAATATGAACAGTTTTCTACGGCAGTAGATGGTCAATTTGGAGGAATTGGCATAACTGTAGCAAAGAGGGATGGAAATATTACCGTCTTAACGACCCTGGAAAGCACTCCGGCCCAAAGGGCAGGATTAAAATCCGGTGATAAAATCATCTATATAAATGATGTTGATGTGTCAGCATATGAAGTAGAGATGGCTGTGCCATTAATGAGAGGGGAACCTGGCACATCCGTAAGATTAGGTATAAAAAGGGAAGGGAATGATAAAATAATATATTTTGACATTGTAAGAGACCTAATAAAGATTAATCCGATTAGCTTTGAGGTAAAACAAGGGAATATAGGATATATAAAAATTTCAGACTTTAACGCAAACACAGAAGAATATATGCAAAAAGCTTTAACAGTCTTTGATAGTCAGAAAATAAAAAAGGTGATCATTGACGTAAGAAATAACCCAGGAGGTTCATTAGAGCAGGTAGTTGAGGTTGCAAAGCATTTTGTCCCAAATAGAGGTGCGATTGTACACATAGAATACAAGGATAACCAAAAACAAACATATTATTCTGATTTGCAAAAAACTAAGTATGAGGTTGTCGTACTCATTAACGAAGGAAGTGCCAGTGCATCTGAAATCCTGGCAGGTGCAATACAGGATTCCAAGGCTGGAAAAATCGTAGGAGTAAAATCCTTTGGTAAAGGTACGGTGCAGGAAGTATTACCCCTTCGTGTCGGTGGTGCTATAAAGATGACAATTGCACGATACCTTACTCCAAACGGTAGGGCAATTGATGGTGATGGAATTCACCCCGATATAGAAGTAAAGAATATAAAGAAAAAGGTAGATGCGAATATTCTGGAAAAACTGTCATATACAGTTAAGCCTACTCTTGGAGATAAAGGTAAAGATGTTTTAGCCGCTGAGCAAAGACTTAAACTATTAGGATATGACGTGGACGAACCCGATGAAATTCTGGATGAAAAAACATTTAAAGCGATAAAAGACTTCCAGGCAGAACAGAAATTGTTCTCTTACGGTGTATTGGATATCACTACCCAGATAGCTTTAAATAATGCAGTACAAGATGTGGAGATAGAAGTAGACAAACAGTTGGAAAAGGCAATGGAATTGTTATCCAAGTAAGACTGATGCTTCAAGATACAGATATGGATAAAGACATGCTTCTTATCATAATTATCTTTATCTTTATCTGTATCTTTGCCTGTATCTTATCATTTCTCTGAGCACTTCTTATTTTCCTGTTGAGAAAAAATGAAATCATCAAGATCTCCCTTTTCTTTATCTTTAGATTTGTTGTCAGCAATATTAACAGGCTTTATCTTCTTTTCATCCATAAAAACACCTCCTTTGTATTAAATAAACATAATAGCATATAAATGTTAAGAAAGTATTAAATATTTTATGTTTTGTTTATACAATATATGTATATTTTTATTATCCTGTTACTATAATTAACCAACTTTAAAACTAAATATTGTGATTTTAAAGTTGGTTAATTTCATCGATAACTACATTAATTTATTTGTAAATTTAATATTGGTTATCGATATAAAAACAATTTTTGTGAGTCATGAGGGCAATTATCAAAACTTGTCATATCCCAGTTAATCCAGGCATAAAATATGCTAGAAACAAATTTGAAAGGTGGGCTCAGAGCTATGAAGAAATTTATGTGCATACTCCTTGCTATGTTACTGATGGTGGGAGCATTGTCGGCATGTTCTTTCAAATCACTTAAGAAGAAATCCGAAGAAACAGCAAAAAACGCAACAGTAGAAGATGTGCAGCCTGCTAGCAGTACTATGATTACAGAAGACCAACTGAAAAAAGAAGGGGAAAAGGTAATTCTAACCCTGTACTTTGCAGATAAACAGGCTACGAAACTGGTAGCAGAAAAAAGATTTGTAGCGAAAAGCAGTGTAAAGGATATAAATGAAACAGCTAAGGTAGTTATGGCCGAACTATTCAAAGGGCCAATTAGCGGAAATCTTACCAGTCCTTTCCCTAAAGGTGTAAAGATACCATCAGTAAAAGTTGAAAAGAATACGGCAATGGTAGACCTTTCAAAAGAGTTTGTTGAAAAACATCCAGGGGGCTCAACAGGAGAGACACTAACGATTTACTCCATCGTTAATACTCTTACAGCAATAAGCGGCATTGACCAGGTACAGTTCACGGTAGATGGTAAAAAAGTACCGGAATTTAAAGGACATCTTGATATCAGTAAGCCTTTTAAAGCAAAACCGGATTTAATTGCACAAGAAAACAAGGAAGTAAAGGATGATAAGGCAGATAAAGCAGATGCAAAAGACAAAACAGATAAAGAAGGTAAGCAAGGTCAATAATGAGATTGAGATTAAGGTTGAGATTAAGACTTAAATTTTAATTTTAATTGCAGATAAACCTTAGTCTCAATCTTTTTGTTTATTTAAATTAAATGTAAAAAAATCTGTTTTTAACAACAATTCTGTGGTATATTATTAATAGTGCAAAGTTTGGCAATTCGAGTTCGCCAGGTTACAGCACGACAATTCTCAGAGCTCCAAATTCCGAACTAATAACAATGGAGGTGTTCTCTATAATGATATATGGTAATTTTAATGATTTGGAAATAATAAAGATAGCAATATCCATGGAAGAAGAGGGGATGAATTTCTATACCAGTGGTGCTAAATATACCAGCGGCAAACTAAGAGACTTTTTATTACATGCAGCCGGACAAGAAATGGCACACAAAGAGAAATTTACCCGACTTTACAATGAGTTTTTAGAAAAGAAAAATGGTTTTAATGATGAATACTTATTTGAGCCTGATGTAGCAGCATATCTAAAATCAATGGTAGAAAATCAGGTATTCAGTAAAAAGCCCAAAACTGATGACGCCTTTAAAGACTTGAAAACTGCTGTAGCTGATGCGGTGCAAGCCGAAGAAACAACCGCAGCACTCTATACCCAAATGTACGAAGGAGCCAAATATCAAGAAGTTAAAAATGTACTGGCCATTTTGATTGAAGAAGAAAAAGAACATGCAAAATACTTTAAAGGGATACTTGAAGAAATAAGCAAGCAATCTTAATTATATTCAGAATTCAAAAAAATGGTTATACTAACCTTATAAAGGGTATATTTAAAATATCAATCAATTAAGAGAGGAGAATAATCATGGACAAATATGAATGCACAGCTTGTGGTTATGTTTATGACCCGGAAGTAGGAGATCCTGACGGAGGTATAGCACCGGGAACACCCTTTGAGGACATTCCGGATGATTGGGTATGCCCAATGTGCGGACTGGGCAAGGATGCATTTGAAAAAATATGAAAGGAGACACACATGCCAGCATTCGAGATAAAAAATGGGATTTACTCTGTAGGTGTATTAAATCCCAACTTAAGAATATTCGACATCATCATGAAGACCGAATACGGGACATCCTATAATGCTTATCTGGTAAAAGGAGAAAAAGCAGCCCTGATTGAAGCGGTACATACCCAATTTTTTGATGAGTATATAGATAATATTAAGAGTATTATCAATATCAACGAAATCGATTATATTATACTTAATCACACTGAACCGGACCATTCAGGAGCATTAAAATATTTATTAAGAGAAAATCCAAAAATAAAGGTAGTTACCTCTATGGCGGGGAACAAGTATATAGGTGCTATTGTTAACCAGGAATTTGACTTCCAGGTGGTTAAAGATGGAGATGCCATAGACCTCGGGGGGAAGACACTAAAGTTTATTATCGCTCCTTTTCTTCACTGGCCCGATTCAATGTTCACCTATGTTGAAGAAGACAGCGCCCTGTTCCCATGCGACTTTTTAGGATGCCACTTCTGTGAGCCCAGAATGTTTGACGGTAAGATTATATACCGTAAGAATTTTAAGGATGCTTTTAAATACTACTACGATGTCATATTCAGTCCTTTTAAGGAACATGTTTTAAAAGGCCTGGAAAAGATACAAAATCTAAAACTGGATGTTGTATGCCCGAGCCATGGCCCGATTCTGACGGAAGGGATAGAGAATGCGATGCAGCTCTACAGGGAGTGGAGCAGCGACATTTTAGAGAAAAACAGTCCGAAGAAGGTTTTAATTGCATACATTTCTGCTTACGGCTGCACTCGAAGGATGGCAGAAGAATTGGAAAAAGCCATTAAAGAAACAGGGGACTTTGAAGTAGAAGTAATCAATATCATATATAACGATTTAATAGAAATAAAAGAAAAAATTGACAAAGCCGATGCGCTGTTATTCGGTTCACCTACCATCAACAGGGATGCCGTAAAACCTATCTGGGATGTCTTATCAGTTGTAGATGCGATTACCAACAAAGGTAAGCTCTGCGGTGTATTCGGTTCCTACGGCTGGAGCGGCGAATCCGTCAAGATGATGGAAGAAAGAGTAAAAAGCCTGAAACTGGATTTATTCGGTGAAGGACAAAAAGCCAATTTTGTCCCTTCACAAGAAGAGCTAAAGAAAATATACGATTACGGCGTAGCGTTTGCAAAAGCATTAGCTGACAGAAAATAGCGGGGCAATAGCTTCCGCTGTTTTTTTGCGACATGGGGACGGCAGCAAACTGCTGAAAAAATAGGCACTTTTTCAGTGATTTCATCAATAAAATTTGTTGTAATAATTAAACAAATGATGTAAAATGTACTCTAAATTAATGTATTCTAAATTAGACAAGGGGGTTAGCGCATGAAAGGCACGGTGGTATCACTATGGATAAAAACTTTCAAAAATATCTACGGTGAAGAAAATATTAACAAAGCCATGAGTACGATAGGCTGGCAAACAGACAGGGTTATTTCACCTCTGGAAGATATAGACGATGGAGAAGTAAAGCAATTTTTTGACTCAGTTGCAAAACAGGTAGGTAAGGATGTATCGGTTATTTTAAGAGAATTGGGACGCAATAATATTCTTTCATTTAGGACATGGTTTCCCTCCTATTTTGAAAGAAAGAGTCTCAAAGGATTTATTACACTGATGGATGACGTACATACCCAGATTACTAAAAAAATCAAAGGCGCACGTCCTCCGCGAATGTTAGTAAAAGAACTGTCTCCTACAGAAATTGAATTAAAGTACGTATCCAAAAGAGGATTTTTTGACTACTTTATAGGCTTATTAGAAGGCAGTGCGCAACTGTTTAAAGAAAAGTTGGAATGGACTGAGTTGGAAAGAGGACAAACTCCGGAAGGGGACAGCTTTATGATTGTCCGACTCAAATTTGAAAAGCAGGAAGACGTCATCAGAAATCATCTATTCAACAGAATTTTTTCACTTGGTTTTATAAAAAATGTCCCAATAAAAATCTCAATCTATACTTCGTTGCTTTTTGCACTGGCATACATCTTGCCCAATATACAGCAAAATCTTGGGACAGGCTTGATTTATACAGCAGTTATCTTTATTGCATCCATGTTTGTATCCATGGGCTGTTTAAATCCCATGAAAGACTTCCGGGATGAATTAGAACGCATGAGTTCTCTTGATTTTTCAGGCAATACAAATATTAAAACCGGTGACGATTTTGAAAAATATGTGGCACAGTTTAATAAAATTAAGGAAAACATAAGAAAAGACTTTCTAGCCCTTAAAGGCGGCACCGATGACATGTACCGCTTTACCAAAGACTTCAGTGAAATTGCAGTAAAAATGAAAGAACTGTCCGACAGCATTTCGGCTGCGGTACAAGAAGTAGCCTATGGTGCGGTACATCAGGCCGAAGAAACCGAAAAGGCCGTCCATCAGTTGAATAGTAATGTTACAATCCTCAATAATATTGCAAATCTGGAAATGCAGGAGAAAGAACAGCTGGAAAAATCGGTCCAAACCATTACCAAATCTCATGCTGACATAGAAAGAGTCACCAGCATGATTGTAGCTGTAAAAGATAATTTTGCAAAAGTAAACCGGCGGGCAGAAGAGCTTGCCGAAAAAGCAAAGGAAATTATGACCATTGTAACCACTGTAGCCTCCATTTCCGAGCAGACCAATCTCCTTGCATTAAATGCTGCAATCGAGGCAGCCAGGGCCGGAGAAATGGGAAGAGGTTTTGCAGTGGTAGCCGAAGAAATCCGTAAACTTGCGGAAAGTTCAAAAGGGGCAGTGAAAAATATTAACGATAATCTTCTCAAATTCACCGGAGAGATCGGTTCAGTGGTGGAAGAAATTTCAAGCCAGTTTGAGCAATTGGAAGAAAGCAACAGGACACTGGTGCAGGTCTCACAGGAAAACATGTCCTCCACCGAACGGGTGGCCCATGTTGCACAACAGATTGCCGCACTGGTAGAAAAGCTTTCAACCGAAACTACTCATATTACCAATGTATTTGAAAACATTAACTCCCTTGCTGCCATTGCCCAAGAAAACTCTGCCTCCTCTGAAGAAATGAGTGCAACAGTGACAGAATATTCCGAAAAAATAAAGGAGCTCATGGCATATATACAACAAATGGAACAGCTTACTCAAGACATTAAAGGCGAGTTGAGAAAATATACAATATGAATTTTATATATTTGAATAAAACAATAAAAAATCATTCATAATAACTTATGAATGATTTTTTATTTCGAGGTGAAGTTTTGTGGACCACATCAGCCATGACCAAAACTTTGACCGCACGACGCACAATCACGGTAGGACATATATTACGCTGGGATGGATATTTGCAATAACCTCAATCTTTCTGTTACCTTTTGTTTTTGGACCATTGGGTATAGCAATGGGATTAATTGCAAAAAGCAAAGGAGCTCAAGGGAAAAGAGTAATCACCTTCAGTATAGTATTTGCTATCATAGGCCTATTGCTGCAAGCAATTACAATAACTTTCTTCAGAACTTTTTTAGGTGTAATGACAATCATATATTGAATACAGGATGTCTAAGTCTAAGACTGAGATTAAAACCAACAACATAATAAAAGAAGCTGGAGGGTAATTTGACGAATTACCCTATTCTATTGCTTTAAATTTTCATGAATTATTATATAGTTCACGGTTCACTGTTCACAGTTCACAGCAGCAAACGATTTAATAGCTTTTACAGTGAACAGTGAACCGTGAACTGTGAACTTATCAACTCTATCTGCCATGTAAAATCATTATTAGTAAATATATAGAAACCAATAAACATATCCTTTATAGTAAAATTTTGAATAATGTTATAGTAAATGGCAAAAATACGTAATGACATAACGATAGGCATGTGGGTATCGAGCAGTGCATACTAACACAACCCACGAAAATAAGGAGTTTCTTATGGGCGACAAAGTACGGGGAAACCTTATCATTATAGGTGGTGCTGAAGATAAGAAGAATGAATGCAGCATATTGAAAAAAGTGGTAGAGATTGCAGGAGGAGAAAATGCCCGATTGGTAGTACTTACCACTGCAACCCAGCTGCCGCAGGAAGTGGGGCAGCAGTATAGGGAAGTATTTACACGACTAGGTGTGAAAGATATTGCAATATTGAATATAGATTCCAGGGATGATGCCGACCAATCCCAAAATACAGAAATTATTAGAAACGCAACAACCATTTTTTTTACCGGAGGTGACCAGTTGAGAATCAGCAGTATTCTGGGGGGCACTTTGGTGAATCAGGCTTTGCATGATGCATACCGAAAAGGAGTATTAATCGTAGGGACCAGTGCCGGAGCATCAGTAATGAGCAGTACAATGATTGTTGAGGGAAGTAATAATGAGGCTGCAAGAAAGTGTACATTGAAAATGGCTCCCGGACTGGGATTACTGGAGGAAGCAATCATAGACCAGCACTTTGACCAGAGGGGAAGAATAGGGAGGCTCCTTTGCGGTATTGCACAAAACCCCTATATGTTAGGGATAGGAATAGATGAAGATACTGCGATTAGAGTATATCCCGAAGACTATTTCGAAGTTATAGGAACCAATGCAGTTACTATACTGGATGGCAGGACCATAAAAAGTTCCAACGTTTCAGAATCAAGCCCCGACGAATTACTGGCACTCTCCAATGTAACTTTACATGTAATTCCACAGGGATATAAGTTTGATATGAGAAGCAGAGTAGTGAGTAAGGTGCAAAATAAGGAGGATTTTCATAAATGAAAATTATCGACATACAGTGTCTGCGCGGCAGGAACATTTACTGCCACAGACCTGTAGTAAAACTTACGGTAGATCTGGAAGACTACTGTGATACTCCCACTGTAGAAATAGAGGGGTTTAATGATAGACTTGTACACCTCTTACCCGGTATTAAAAGGCACTGCTGTTCACCGGGATATGAAGGTGGTTTTGTAGATAGGTTGAAGGAGGGTACCTATCTTGCCCATGTAGCAGAACACATTATACTGGAGCTGCAATCAGCAGCCGGATATGACAGCAGGTATGGGAAAGCAAGAGTATGGAAGGAACCGAACATATATCATATTATATATGAATATAAAAATGAAAAATGTGCTGTAGAAGCAGCACAACTGGCAGTAAAATTGATAAACGCACTCATTAAGGGCGAAGAATTGGATATCAATGGTGAAATTAAAAAATTAGTAAAGATTTCTTCCCAGTATGAACTGGGCCCCAGTACCAAAGCAATTGTAGATGAGGCTGTAAAAAGAGGGATTCCGGTTACACGATTGGGAAATGAAAGCCTTGTTCAACTTGGCTATGGAAAATACCAGAGAAGAATACAGTCTACCATTACTGATGCCACCAGCTGTATTGCGGTGGATATAGCCGGCAATAAGTTTTTAACAAAACAAATCTTAAGCGAGCAGGATATTCCTGTACCTTACGGAGATATTGCCTATACCGAAGATTCGGCAGTAACCCTGGCCGAGGCAATAGGCTTTCCGGTTGTGGTAAAACCTTATGATGGAAACCAGGGAAAAGGGGTGGCACTGAACCTCAGCAGCGAACAGCAGGTAAGAAAAGCTTTCCAGGCTGCATCTGCATTCAGTCCTGCCGTAATGGTAGAAAAATTTATCGAAGGAAAAGACTACAGGGTACTGGTAGTAGGTGATAAAGTCAGTGCAGTAGCCGAACGCCGTGCTGCCTGTGTAGTAGGTGATGGCACCAGCACTATTGCTCAACTGGTTCAAAAGGAAAACCTTAATCCCTTAAGAGGAGAAGAACACGAAAAACCCCTTACACAGCTGAAAATGGATAATACCGTACAGCAAGTACTGGAGAAGCAAGGGCTTACTGATCAATCAATCCCATCAAAGGGGCAGGTTGTCTGGTTAAGGGAAAACGGTAACCTGAGTACTGGTGGAACAGCCACCGACAGGACGGATGAGATACATCCCTATAATGCACAAATTGCAGTAAAAGCTGCACAGGCTATTGGACTCGATATAGCCGGAATCGATATAACATCCCCCGATATATCGGTGCCTTTATATAGAAACGGTGGGGCGGTCGTAGAGGTTAATGCAGCGCCGGGCATAAGGATGCATGTTTATCCCAGTGAAGGCAAAGCAAGAAATGTAGGAAAAGAGATTGTAGACATGCTATTCCCGGAAGGAGTGCCCTGCTCTATTCCTATTGTATCGGTAACAGGGACAAATGGGAAGACTACTACTACCAGGATGATCGCCCATATCCTCAGGACGTGCGGGCTGACCGTAGGTATGACAACCACCAGCGGTATCTATATAGATGAAAAATGTATACTGAAAGGCGATAATACCGGTCCCCACAGTGCCCGGATGGTTCTTGGCAACAGGTCGGTAGAAGCAGCAGTGCTGGAAACAGCCAGGGGTGGCATGGTAAAAAGAGGACTGGGATACGACCGGGCAGATGTAGGAATTATCACAAACATTACTGAAGACCATCTTGGAATAGATGGAATAAATACCCTTGAAGATCTGGCTTTTGTCAAGTCTCTGGTAGTGGAAGCAGTAAAAAAAGACGGCTATGCGGTGCTTAATGCCGATGATGCCATGGTACTGGAAATTATCCCGAGGGTAAGAAGTGAAATCATCTATTTTTCGAAAAATCATGATAATCCTATAGTGGTCAAACATCTCAAGCAGGGAGGAAGAGCAGTATATATTAAAGATAATATAATTGTAATGGCAAAAGGGAATGAAACAACACCGGTACTAAATGTAAAAGATATTCCTGCCACTTACCAGGGCAAGGTGGAATGTAATATAGAAAACAGTCTTGCGGCAGTAAGCGGAGCTTGCGGGCTAAAGATACCTGTTGAAAAGATTGTGCAAGGACTTAAATCTTTCCGTGCCGATGTCAATGTGAACCCCGGAAGGTTTAACCTGTTCGAGCTAGGCAGCTTTAGCGTGCTGGTCGATTATGGGCACAACATTGCAGGATACAGGACTGTATTGGATTCGGCAAGGCGTCTCGGCGCCCAGCGTCTCGTGGGAGTCATAGGAATGCCGGGGGATAGGCTGGACAGGCATATTAGCCTGGTAGGCAGGCTGTGTGGAGAAAATTTTGATTATATTTACATTAAAGAAGACAGTGACCTGAGAGGACGCAAACAAGGCGAAGCAGCCGATATATTGTACAATTCGGTACTGGAAGGCGGCATTTCAAAAGAAAATGTGGAGATTATCTACAACGAAGTAGAAGCCCTCCAAAAAGCCATGCTGGACGCAAGGCCCGGCGACCTTATTATCATATTCTACGAAAACTTCGAACCGATAGTAGAATGCATAAAGAAAATATCGCAGGAGCTGGAGAAGAACAGAGAAATAGAAGTAGAGATGATACAGCAGCCGGCAGGATGAATTAAATATTGACAATTATCTCCTGGTAAAATACAATCAACATAAGTAAAAGTCAAACATAGGAGGTAAAAAATGTTGAAATCCAAAAAAAAGCTTTTGGCAGTAATTACTGCATTTATTATCACATTATCACTAATATCTGTCGTCCACGCCGCAGGAAACATCAAAAAACTGGATGCGTGGTACGCAGATATAAAAATCATAAGCAACAACCAGCAAATAAATATGGATGTTCAACCATTTGTCGTAAATGGTACGACCTATGTCCCATTGCGTACGCTAGCCAATATATTTAATAAAGATGTGCACTGGGACAGTAATAGTTATACAATAACCATTACCGATAAACCGGATCCTACCGTGGACAACCTAAAGCAGCAGCTGCAAGCAAAGGACTACCAGATATACCTGCTTGAACAAAAAGTTAAAATGCTTGAAGGCAGACAAACAAGCAGTTATAGATTAGATATTGATGACTTGGAAGATGAGCTAAACGATGATTATTCCGAATATGAAGATATCAAGTTCAACATCTCTTTAAGCGGAGATGAAGATGATATTACCGTAAGAATATACATAGATATGAGCAAGTACGGAGATGAGTGGCGCAGGCTTACAACCGGCGATAAAAAAGAATTTCTTCAAGATATCTGTGACGTGATTAAAGATGAATATCCCGATGCAGATATAGACGGCTATATTAAAAGCAGTTCAGGCTCTTCAACATTATTATCCTTTTCAACATCCTCCAACGGAACTGTACGGCTTGGATATAATACGGATTTATCCGACCTGGAAGAAGAACTGGATGACAAATATTATGATTATTTTGATGATGTGGAACTTTCCATAGAACTGGACGGAAACGAGGATGATATTACTTTTTATATTAATATAAATTATAATAAATACAAATCCAAATGGAATTCACTCACAAATAGTCAGATACAAACACTGATGTCCAAGATTTATAATGATATCAAAAATGAATTTTCAAATAAATATATAGAAGGGTATGTATATGATACATATAACCAGCAGAAACTGGCAAAATATTACAGGTCCTCAAGCGGATACACCTATTTCACCCGCTACTAATTTTACGGAAAACCTCCGGTTATATAACCGGAGGTTTTCCACCAGCAGTCAAAATGTATTATATTGGATATAACTTTAAGCAAAAAACTCCTTGACACTCCAGCGTACTAATAATAAAATAGTGTGGTTAAAAATATGAAATTTGCAAACTGTAAACCATGAACAGGAAGTGTATAAAGGAGGACAAATCATGCCAGTCAAGTATATCTTTGTAACCGGAGGCGTTGTATCCGGCCTCGGCAAAGGCATCACTGCTGCATCCCTGGGACGATTGTTAAAAGCGCGTGGACAGCACGTAACCATACAAAAATTTGACCCATACATAAATATTGATCCGGGCACCATGAGTCCGTATCAGCATGGGGAAGTATTTGTAACCGACGACGGGGCCGAAACCGACCTGGATCTGGGCCACTATGAGCGGTTTATCGATGAAAACTTAAGCAAAAACAGCAATGTCACCACCGGAAAAATATACTGGTCTGTAATATCAAAAGAAAGAAAAGGCGACTACCTGGGCGGTACGGTGCAGGTGATCCCTCACATCACCAATGAAATCAAGGAAAGGATCTATAGGGTAGGCAAGTCGGGACATACCGACATCGTTATCACCGAAATAGGCGGTACCGTGGGCGACATCGAGAGCCTTCCTTTCCTGGAAGCCATCCGTCAGGTTGCTGCCGATGTAGGCAGAGAAAACTGCATGTACATTCATGTAACCCTTGTTCCCTACCTGGGCAAATCAGGGGAACAAAAAACCAAACCTACACAGCACAGCGTAAAAGAGCTGCTGGGCTTGGGGATTCAGCCCGACGTTATCGTATGCCGTTCCGAAATGCCGCTGTCAAAGGAAGCAAGGGACAAGATCGGCTTATTCTGCAACATTCCGGGAGACTGGGTCATTCAGAACCTGGATGCCGAAACGCTGTACGAAGTTCCGCTGATGCTGGAGAAAGAAGGCCTTGCGGAAATCGTATGCAAGCGCCTGAACGTAGCCTGTGCCAACCCCGATCTCACCGAATGGACGGAGATGGTAAACAAAGTAAAGAATCTTAAGCACAAGGTAAAAATTGCACTGGTAGGCAAATATGTTGCCTTGCACGATGCCTATATCAGTATTGTAGAATCGTTAAAACACGGCGGAATAGCTAATGATGCCGATGTAGAGATAAAATGGGTCAACTCCGAAAATGTAACGGAAGAAAATTGCAAAGAATTGCTCGGCGATGCCAACGGGATTCTGGTACCCGGCGGCTTTGGAGACAGGGGAGTGGAAGGAAAAATCACCGCTGCAAAATATGCCCGGGAAAACAATATTCCCTACTTCGGGATATGTCTCGGCATGCAGCTTGCGGTAGTAGAGTTCGCCCGAAACGTAGCAGGACTGAAAGATGCCCACAGCTCCGAATTGAATCCGCAAACTCCATATCCGGTGATAGACCTCATGCCCGAGCAGAAGGATATCGAGGAAATGGGCGGGACCATGCGTTTAGGACTATACCCATGCAAAATCGCCGAAAACACCAAAACCTACGATGCCTACAAAGACGAACTAATCTACGAAAGGCACCGTCATAGGTATGAAGTAAATAACGAATTCAGGGAACAACTAAAAGAAAAAGGCCTGCTGCTCACCGGCCTCTCGCCCGACGAACGCCTCGTCGAAATCATCGAACTCCCCAACCACCCCTGGTTCATCGGCGTCCAATTCCACCCGGAATTCAAGTCGAGACCAAACAGACCACATCCGTTGTTCAGGGAATTTATCCGAGCAAGCTTGGAGTTCGGAACTAAGAGGTAATGTTCACGGTTCACAGTTCACTGTTCACAGAGAATTGTGGGCCGTTAATACTATTGGAGGAATAAGACAGTTATGGAATACGTTCAAGATGTTAACGATGATATGTTAGTTTTAGAATCCAGAGAGGACTATCTAGATAATGTCAAGCATTATATGAACCTTAAAGTATGGCAAAAGTCTCATCAATTAGCAATTAATATGTATAAATTGACCAATAAGTTTCCACCAGACGAGAGATATGGAATGACTAATCAGATCCGAAGAGCAGTTGCCTCTATTCCTACAAATATTGCCGAAGGTCATGGAAGAAATTCTTTTGGAGATTTTAAAAGATTTATTTCTATATCCATAGGATCAGCTAATGAAGTAGAATATCTTTTGCTGCTAAGTAAAGATTTAGGTTATATAAATCAAGAATCATATGAAATGTTATCAAAAGATTTACTTATTGTGTTGAAAATGTTACAAGCGCTGAAAAGGGCTATCGAAGCTAAATGCAATCAAAACAGGCTGTGAACCGTGAACCGTAAACCGTGAACAATATCGTTTACTTTACAGTTTTGTTACAACTCAAACTGCCTTCTTGACTCCTAAATATTCCAATGATATAATTTACCATAGAATCAGGACAGGTAACTTTTACTAATTTTAGTACAAGTGCAGTCCTGATGCAAACGTTAGGTTATAAAGGAGGAGGGATAACCTAACCACGTACATAGTATAAACCCCTCTTTCAAAAAAACTATATTTTATTATAAGGGAGGATTTGAGAGTATGAGAAATCTCAAAAAGGCATTAGCATTAGTAGTAGTATTTACTATGATGCTGACATTATTTGCCGGAATCTCAACCGCTTCTGCTGCTTCTGATTACAGCAGTTCAGTTGCAAGAATGCAGAAATTTGGTATCATGAAAGGTGACGGCACTGGCGATTTAAAACCATTTGCTGATGTAACAAGGGCTGAATTCATGACAATGCTTACAAGGGCATTGGGTTACGAAGGTGCAGCTGAAGCAGCAAAAGGCGCTACAAAATTTGCAGACGTTCCTGCCGACCACTGGGCATCTGGGTATGTAAATGTAGCTGTACAACTTGGAGTTACTAAGGGTAAAAGCGAAGATACTTTTGCTCCGGATGATAAGGTAACAGTTGTTGAAGCTCTTGCATTCATTGAGAGAGCAATGGGTTATGAAGTATTGGCAAAAGAAAAAGGTGGCTGGCCAACAGGTTATCTTGTAGTAGCAAAGGACAGAAACTATGGTCTTAAATTATTAGACGGTGTTTCTGAAGCTGCAACTCTTCCAGCACCAAGAGGTTTAATTGCTAAACTATTTGACAATGCTTTAAATGGTCCTTTTTATGAAATTGATTCTTACAGCAATGGCGTTCCAACTTATAAGCAGGACGCTGGTGTTACTTTCCTTACTAAGATGGGATATGTACAGAAGAAGATTAATGGTTCTGATACATTTATCGTTGCAGCAACTCCTTACTACGGAACTGATGCTGATAAGGTTAAACTTCTTGCAGAAGACAAGGGTGGTAGTCTTGTAGAAGTAAAAGTAAAAGGATATACTGCTGAAGAATTAGATCAATTCATGGGTAAACGTGTAAAGGCTTATTATGATGACGATGATGACGATAAACTTATTGATATCCAGTTAGCTGACAAAGATAAGACCGTGGTAGTAGTAGCAAAAGAAATATCTAAAGATGGCGATAAGATCAAGATCAAAGATACTTCTGATGTAGAAACTAACTATGAAATGCAAGATGACAAAATTGGTGCAGTTGCAAACTGGAATTTCTCAGTAACTGATGAAACTGCTTTTGAAGCTGCTGGTGTTTTTGGTGATAAGAAAGACCTTATTGAAGCTACTGCAGTTATTTTCGATGGTAAAGTTGACTTTGTATATGGATTTAAATATGAAGCTCCGGTAAAAGTTTCTTCTACTGTTGACAATACAGTAACGGGAGCTAAATATATTAGAACAGATGGTGGAAGCAAATATATCAATAAGGATAAAGACAACAAGGCTAAATTCACTGAAATTGTAAAAGATGGTGAAATCGTTGAATTAGCTGACTTGGCTGAAAACGATATTTTATATGTTGCTACTGAAAAAGCTGATGCATCAGAATCTAACGCTAAGGATAACAGAATCAAGTTCTTAGTTGTAAGCGATACCGTAATCGGTGAATTTAAAGCTGCAAAACTTAACGGCTCAAATAAGGCTGAAAAAGTTAAGATTGATTCAACAACTTATGAAGTTTACCCAGGAAAAGAGAAAGTATACAATGCGGTGGATAGTGACTTTGATGATTGGGACAATGTAAAATTCGGTGACACTATTAAAGCTAGACTTACTAAAGATGGAAAAGTTTATGAAATTGTAAAAGAGTCTGGTGCGACTGCTGAAGGCTATTCAATTGTGTTAAATAAAGCAACTGAAACTGACCGATACAGTAATAAATCAAAGTATGTGAAAGTATTAAAAGCTGATGGTACTGAAGTAGAATACAAAGTTAATAAAGATAGTGATGCAGATGTTAACTTTGCAAGTATTGCAAAGGGTTCACTTGTTAAGATTGAATTAAATGCTGACAGTGAAATAGTTAAAGTAACTTCAGCAACTGGTGTTCCAGCTGTTGACCAAAAGGCAAATGATATTAGCAAGAGAAAACTTGCTGGTGGTTTAGTTGCTAAAGAGGATGCTATACTCTTCAATATGACTAATGCTTACGTTGATACTTCTGATGACGCTGAAGCAGATGTTATTGGCTGGAATAACTTAAGTGATAATAACACTGTAACTTATTACTTCACAGATGATGGTTACATTGTTGCGGCTATGTTTATTGATGCATCCGCTGATGTAAGCTATGCTGTAATCACCGATAAGACTACAATCAAAGACAATAAGCATCGTGTAGCACTTATTACTAAAGACGGTGCTGTTGAATATGACGTTGATGGAACTATTGCTCAAACAGCAGGTGCTGTTATATCCTTCACACTTACTGCTGACAGCAAAGTAAATACTTCTGTAAACACAGTAAGCTATGCTGTATATGGAGAAATTCAAGATGTAACATCCAATATTATTAAGGTTAATGATACAATTTACACATTTGCCGATGATGTAGTTGTATACTATAATAAAGATTTTGATGTAACCGAAGACTTTGAAGCTTTAACTAAGGATGATCTTTACAAGTATATGGATGTTCGTCTGTTCTTGAACGCTGATGGAGATGTAGCAGTAGTAGGTATTCAAAAGAAATAATATAGATTAAAATAAAAAAGGGAGGATTTTATTCCTTCCTTTTTTATTGTCTAGTTGTCTAGGAAAGTATAAATTTTTTTGGTAAAATGACTATGGTTTAACATAGTAATAGCAAGGGCTATCAGAATAATGTAAAAGATTAACAGGAAGTATGTGGAATGACAAGAGGGATAATAAAGCAGATATTTTCTGACCATTGGGATGAATTTTTAAATAGATTTGGTCATAGGGTAAGGCCTGTTGCAATAAAATTTGAGTGTAAGGAATGCAAAGGGATAATGAAGCCTATTGGAAGTCCAAAGATAAATAAATCTGAGGAAGTTATATATGTAACAGGGAACAAAAGCTTTCCAGACGAGGAAGAAGAAGACTGGATGTTTTGAGATTTATAAGGAGCGAAAGAAAATCGCTATGGAAAAAAGTGATCCGAGGGAAACCGTCAGGCCGTCGGAGGCAAACAAAAAACTCCCCCTCAAAGCCTTGAGGGGCCGGGGCGAGTTTGGAATGGGCAAAGCCCACTTTTTTAATTTAAATAAATATAATAAAATTATAAAACTTTTATCGACTTTTTCCGTAATATATATTAATTAAAAGAAAAATTCAGATAGGAGTGTGAAATGATGTTAAAAAAGCTAGTTGCTCTATCATTATGTCTAATGTTATTTGTATGTACTACAGTGGGAGTTTGGGCACAAGAGCTGGATAAAAACATAAAATCGCTAGAGCACTTGATTGAATATGCTTTAAAAAATAATAAAGATTTAGAAAAAATTGATACCGAGATACAAAAATTAGCAATTAATCTTCGAGATATCAAGAAAGCTGCTGAAAGTGTCAAAAATATTGATTTTCCCGTTGGTTTGGCAGGCAGTATTGACAGTCAGGCACAGACGGGGTTGGCAAAAAGAGGTTATTCTTTAAAAGCAGCACAGTACAATTATGATTTGCTGTTAGAAAAAAAAGAGCAAACAAAGCAACTGTTAAAGCTTGGAATTTATCAAAGCTATTTGGGAGCCATTCAAATACAAAATCAAAAAAAATATTTGGAAAAATCCCTTGAAAAATTAAACAAGCTCATCCAAATTGGGGAACTAAGGCTAAAACTTAATATGGCAACCGAATTAGAAATTAAGACATTAAAAGAACAATTGGATTCAATCAATAATCAAATGGTACAATTAAGTACAAATGAAAAAAATATGAAAAGAGACTTGCTCAATTTAATCAATGCTCCTGAAGATTTTGTGGTTGAGTATATAGATAATTTTGTAATTGATCAGGAACAGCAATACGATGTTGAAAAAATAATTGAAAAAGCATTAGAACTGAGACTGGACCTAAAACAGTTAAAAAACTCACAAGAACTTCAGCAGCTTAAAGTTGATGTTTACAAATCATATTATTCTGTAGGTTCTTCAACTTATAAATTGGAAGAAATAGCACTTGATACTATAAAGAATGATGTTAGCAATAAAATGAAGGATATAGAAATTGAAATAGCTGATAAGATAAAAAATATTACACTGTTAAGGGATACATATAAAATTTCTGAGTTATCCTTACAAAGCGCAAAAGATAAATATAAAACCGCAAAACTAAGATATGACCTTGGTTTGATTTCTTCTCTTGATCTTATGGATAGCGAACTTGCAGTAATGGATGGGTATAATAAAAGCAGGGAAGCTTTATTTAAATATATTATTGGAAAAATGGAGTATGATTTAGTGTCAACTTATGGGAAATAAGTTATTAAAAAAGGTTGTGCTGATTTATCAACACAACCTTTTTATACTTAATTATTTTTTGCTAATAGCAACTGCTATAATGTCATTGTCACTGTTGAGGTATAGTTTAACTTGCATATATTTATAAAGATCAGCCTTACTCATGGCAGTAAAATCTTTAGTATTATCCAGGTTTTCATTGTAATATACAACAACATTATCTGCGAAAGTATAAATTGTATTATTAACCTTAATAATATTAGATGTTATATCTTGAATTTCATATACATCTGTAGCCACTGTAACAGGAGTTGTACTCTTTACTTTGTTATCAGCACTAAGGGTGAATTCAACAACATCACCTATACCTTCAGCAACAGCACTATTAGTATCAAATTCTACTTTGCCGTTTTTAGTAATGAGTACTAAATGGTTCTTACCATCCTTAATAGTACTTTTATCAGCAATTACAGCATAAGTTGCTTCGGCGGATGCGTTAGTAAACATAGCAGCAACAATGTAACCATCATCTGTGAAGTAATAAGTCACAGTATTATTATCGCTTAGGTTGCCCCAAGTTATAACATTTGCTTCTGCATCATCGTTAGAACCTGAGTTATCGTTAGTCATATTGAAGAGTACAGTATCTTCTTTAGCAACTAAACCAGCGGCAAGTTTTCTCTTGCTAATGTCATTTGCATTTTGGTTACCAGCTGGGACAGCAGTTGCTTCAATTATTTTCACTATTTCATTGTCAGCATTTAATTCAATCTTAACAAGCGTACCCTTTGCAATAGTTGCAAAATTAGTATCTGCATTACTGTCTTTCTTAACTTTGTATTCTACTTTAGTACCGTCAGCTTTTAATACTTTTACATACTTTGATGTATTATTGTATCGGTCAGTTTCAGTTGCTTTATTTAACACAATTGAATAACCTTCAGTAATAGCACCGGATTCTTTAACCAATTCATATACTTTTCCATCTTTAGTTAATCTAGCTTTTACAGTATCGCCAAATGCTACAGACCAGCTTGCAAGTGCAGTAGGAGTTAATACATCATAAGTGGTGTCACCAATCTTAATTTTTTCTGCTTCATTTGAAGCGTTAAGTTTTGCAGCTTTTAACTCACCGGATACAGTATTGCTTACAACGAAGAACTTGATTCTGTTATCCTTAGCGTTAGATTCTGATGCATCAGATTTTTCAGTAGCAACATACAAGATATCGTGTTCAGCTAAGGCTGATAGTTCAACCTGATTTCCATCCTTAATTATGATACTGAATTTAGCCTTGTTATCTTTGTCTTTATCAATATATTTGGATCCACCATTTGTCCTTACATATTTAGCCCCTGTTACTTTGTTGTCAACAATAGAAGAAACTTTTACCGGAGCTTCATATTTAAATCCATATACAAAGTCAACTTTTCCATCGAAAATAACTGCTGTGGCTTCAATAAGGTCTTTCTTATCACCGAATGAAGCACCTGCAGCAAAAATGTCTGCATTGTCAGCTGTTTCAAAATTCCAGTTAACTATTGCACCGATTTTACCGTCTTTGGCATCATATTTTGTTTCTGTACCATCTTTGTCTTTGATTTTAATCTTATCGCCGTCTTTAGATATTTCTTTTGCTGCCACCACTACGGTCTTATCTTTATCAGCCAACTGAATATCTACCAGTTTATTATTATCATCTGCATCGAAATAAGCTTTGATACGTTTACCTATAAAGCTATTTAATTCTTCCGGTGTATATCCTTTAACATTTAATTCTGAAGGTGTCCCGGATTTGTTGGCCCTGATTACCTGGATCTTATCGTTATCAGTTCCGTAATAAGGAGTTCTTGAAACAATAACTACATCATCGCCACCCAAAGTATATTTTTCATATCCCATCTTTGTAAGGAAAGTAATATTTGGATTTGGTTTATAAGTAGGAACTCCATTGCTATAAGAATCAATTTCGTAGAAAGCTGCATTCAAAGCATTATCAAATAATTTAGCAACCAATCCCCTTGGTGCAGGCATTGTTGCTGCTTCAGAAACTCCATCTAAAAGATTAAGACCGAAGTTTCTGTCCTTTGCAATAACTAAATGTCCAACAGGATAACCGCCTTTTTCTTGCGCTAAAACTTCATAACCCATTGCTCTTTCAATCATTGCAACGGCTTCAACAACTTCAACTTTTTTATCTGGTGAGAATGTAGTTTCAGTTGTACCCTTAGTAATACCAAGTTGTACAGCTACATTTACATAACCGGATGCCCAGTGGTTTGCTGGAACGTCAGTGAATCTTGTGCTGCCAGCAGCTGCTACAGCAGCATCTTCATAACCTAAAGCTCTAACTAACATTGTTAAAAATTCTGATCTTAAAACATCAGAGTTAGGTCTTAATTGACCATCTGGGTCACCTTTCATGATACCAAATTTCTGCATTCTTTCCACTGAGCTGCTGTAATCAGATGCAGCAGAAACAGTAGTGATTCCAGCAAATAGTGTAAGGAACATCGCAAACACTATAGTTAGAGACAAAATCTTTCTTACCTTTGACATAAAAAAAACCTCCTTAGATTTTTGGTTAATTGATTTGTGTTTTAAATGAGAATTTTGAGACAGATTTGTTTCTTTAACAGATAACACTCTTTGACTATTCAATATGTATTTCACCTCCTTCTAAAGTCTTAAGCAAAATATTTATTACCACCTCTTGGTCAACATAATAACATAAACATAATATATTGTCATTAAAGTAACAAATTTGTAAAAAAATATTAACCCTTCTGTAAATCTAGCTTAAAATAAATGTTACAATTTCATGCTAAAGGCATGCAAAACAAATTAATGACAAATACCATTCTTGTTATGTTAACTACATGATTTATAATATTGGCACAAGAAAACCTCCGTTGTTTATCTCGGAGGATGAATTGTGCCTTTAATTTTTAGGTTAAATGCCTAAAAATTAAACATTCTTGTGTATTTTTCAATGACATATTTCATACCTTCTTCGATTAAGTCGTTAGCATTGACTTTTAATTTAATAGCCAATATTTTAATTTCAGTATATAAATCTTCATCTATTGTTGTATTAATATTTTTTCTTGCCATTTTAAGCACCTCCTAAATAGTATAAATTAATTTTACCACATAGTTGACCATGTATCAATGACATGTTAAGATAAATACATAGATAAAAATGTAAAGGAGGTGAAAAAAGTGAAATTAGCATTCAAATTTAAACCTAAATTAAACGAAGAACAATTAAAGATTATAGAAGAATTATCATTTCATACAACAAAACTCTATAACATAGTTAATTATGATTTAAGAGAAAATGGATTTAAGCCTTATGTTGAAATTGAAAAGATATATAAAAATAATTGGCACTGTGATTATTTACATAGCCATACAAGACAACATTGTTTTAAAGTGGTAGAGCAAAATTGGGAATCTTATTTTGCAAGTATTAAAGATTATAAGGAGAATAAAAGTAAATATAATGGAGTTCCAAAACCTCCAAAATTTAAAAATACAGATAAAAGAAAGAATGAGATTATATTTACCAATCTTGCTATAAGATTTAAAGAAAATAGGC
Source organism: Petroclostridium xylanilyticum (assembly GCF_002252565.1). Taxonomy (NCBI): domain Bacteria; kingdom Bacillati; phylum Bacillota; class Clostridia; order Eubacteriales; family Oscillospiraceae; genus Petroclostridium; species Petroclostridium xylanilyticum. The sequence continues at coordinate 158,655 of NZ_NPML01000018.1, read as the reverse complement.
TAATGTTATCTCTTTCCAAAACAGTTCAGAAAAAATTTGAGGTAGAGAGTTTAAATTTTGAGGTTTCAGATAAACTTCAAAGCCTTATAAATTGGGATGAGATACAACAAGTAAGAATTAAGTGGGATAATTCTTTAAAACAATGGTATTTAATTATAATTTACAATAAGCAAGAGTTAGAAAAAGCAAAAGAAACTAATGTTATGGCTATAGATTTAGGTTTAGATAATCTTGCAACGTTAACATTTAAAGAAGGTAATCAAAGTTACTTGTTTTGTGGTAAAAAACTTAAAAGTATAAATGCTTTTGTAAACAAGAAAATTTCTTATTATCAAAGTATTGAAATGAAAAAAATAGGTTCTGATAAATTCAAAAATACTAAAATGATTAATTCATTAAGAAGATACAGAGAAAATTATATCAATGATTATCTTCATAAAGTAAGTAAAAATATTATAGATAAAGCAATAGAGCATAATGTTTACAAAATTGTTATAGGCAAAATTGAAGGACTTAAACTAAATATGAATTATAATAAATCGTTTGTTCAAATACCTATACAAAAATTAGCAGAACTAATTAAGTATAAGGCTAAATTACAAGGGATTGAGGTTAAATTTAAGGAAGAGAGTTATACAAGTGGGTGCAGTGCTTTCGATTTAGAACCTATAAATAAAAAATACTATAACAAAACTCGTAGAGTAGTTAGAGGACTTTTTAAATCAAACTTTGGATTAGTAAATGCAGATGTTAATGGAAGTTTAAATATACTAAGAAAAGAAGAGAAATGTATTCCCGAAATAGTAAAAACTATGAGGGATAAAGGGAGAGTGTCCTCCCCGTTGAGAGTAAGGGTTGCCTGTTAAGGTGGAAACTTAAATACCAAACCTCTCACGAAGCCACCGTTGCTTGTCTCGGTGGTAGTTCACTGATGGGTAGACATTTATGGGGTAAATTAAGAGTGCCTGAATATCCATCAATTTAAGCCTAATATTTCATTGAAATCTATATACAGCAATGTTATAATTTAGTTAATATTTGATGTACGGAGGTGCAGGGTAGTGGATAAAGAAACCAGGGTGATGTTTGAACTAATTTTAAACAGGCTTGAAAGCATGGATTCAAGATTTGATGGAATGGAGTCAAGATTCGACAGATTGGAAACAAGACTTGGAGAGGTAGAAACAAGACTTGGCGGAGTAGAAATAAGACTTGGAGAGATAGAAACAAGACTTGACGGAGTAGAAACAAGACTTGGCGGAGTAGAAACAAGACTTGACGGAGTAGAAACAAGACTTGACGGAGTAGAAACAAGACTTGACGGAGTAGAAACAAGACTTGACGGAGTAGAAACAAGACTTGGCGGAGTAGAAATAAGACTTGACGGAGTAGAATCAAGACTTGATACCATGGAGTCAAGGCAGGAAGAAATGTATCGAATGTTGACATCGCTGGAGCACAATGTAAAAGTAACAAGGGCTGAACAGGATAAGATGAGTTTTATCCTGGCAGATATTCAGGGCAAGGTTACTAAGCTTATCAATAAAGTTGAGGACCATGACATTGTCATACAGCAAATAAGGGCCATTAAGTAAATCTATAGGTCCAAATTCTGGTAAACTAGGAGGGGTAAGGTGAAAAAGACGTTAAGATTAACATTCCTATCTTTTGTCCTGATGATCTCATTTGCCGGTATTGCATCAGCGGCATCTTTTCCTGATGTAGATGCTGTAAAATGGGGCTGGGCTAAGTCTGTTATTGAAGAAATGAGCAGTAAAGGCTATATTACCGGATATCCTGATGGGACCTTCGGTCCATCCAAGCCTGTGACAAAACTTCAGGCATTGATATTATCTGCAAGGATACTAGGTGTAAATGATGAGACTAATGCAGATTATGTTGAACTGGCAGAGGAAGCTTACGCAGATGAGTTGCAGTATTATAATGTATCTAATAAAAAAGAAATTGCCTACTTATTATATAAAAATGTTATTACTGAGGATGAACTGGATACTTACATTAGTTCTACCAATGCCAATACTCCATTGAAAAGATATGAAGCGGCTATATTATTTACAAAATTGATGGGGAAAGAAAAAGAAGTTAAAAACAAGTTATTGACTGTACTTCCATACCAGGATGTATCATTAATACCTTCCCATGCCAAATCTTACGTTGAATATGTAAATAATGAAAATATAATGAAGGGTATGAGTGAAACAGAGTTCGGACCGATGGTGGATGTGTCCAGGGCACAGATAGCAGTTATGCTGCACAGAGTACTTCAAAAAAACGAGATAATTGATGAAAGTGTTGAAGGAGTTATTACATCACTTACAAGAAGTGGGATAGAAAAAAAGATTAGCATTAGAATTAGCGAAAACAATGCTTTGACTACAAAAGAATATGCAATTGATAATGAGGTTGTAGTTACCTATAATAATACAACATCTACATTATATGCAATAAATACGCAGGACTATGCCCGATTGGATATTAAGGGCGGTAAAGTAAGGAAAATTGAAGCTGAGAGTAAGACAAAAGAAATAGAAGGTGTAGTGCAAGATATAGTTTTAGAACCTGTACTGAAATTGCAAATAAAATCAGATAATAAATTACAGGAATATGAGGTTTTAAGTAATGTAACAGTAACAAAGAACAGCAGCAGCTCAGATTTGAGAAATGTGCGGGTAGGAGATACAGTTGAGCTAACGCTGGAATACAATAAAGTTAAAAAAATCATTGCAACCAGCGTGAGAAGTTCAACAACGGGAAATATAGAAGAAATTGTTATATCAAAAACTCCATCTATAAAAGTAAAAACCAACAATACGATCACAGCCTATAACCTTACAAGAGATGTAACGATAACGGTTGATGGAAAAACAGCGCAGATATACGACTTAAGACTGGGCTATCCGGTACAGCTTACTGTAGACGGCAGCACGGTTATAAAGGTTGAAGCCAAAACCATAACACAAGCTCAAACCATCACAGGGACTGTAGAACTTGTAAATACCAGCTATAAACTTATAAATATTTCCATGACAGATGCCACAACCGGAGAGACCACACTCCAGCAAATATTTATAAACAGCAGTACAAAAATAATTAGTCACAAAGACTCCAAAACTATTTATCTAAGTGACATAAAAGTCGGAGATACAATAACAGCCGTAGGGACCATAAACACAGGAGTCTTCGAAGCCAGTACAATTGTAGTTACTACGAACTGAATTGAAAGCAGCGGGGGACGGAATCCGTCCCCCGCAATTTATGCCAGTCCATTGCAAATGCAGCTAACAAATCCGTTTCTTTAAATAGTCGATTTCTTCCTGCTGATCGAAAAAACACTTTTTCATAAAATCAAATGAATTATTCAACCGGAACAATTCTTCAGAATTTCTGACCACCTGATCTTCAATTGCTTTTGTAGTCTGCTTGAGTTCCTTTACATCATGTTCGAGGCCGGACAACCTTTGGTCGATACCGGACACCGTCTGCTCCAAGCCGGACAACCTTTGGTCGATACCGGACACCGTCTGCTCCAAGTCGGACAGCCTTTGGTCGATGCCCGATAATTTTTGTAATACCAATGCCTGAAACTCTTCGTTTGTCATCAAAATCACCTCACAAAAATTATATCATAAAAAAATATTTTTTCAAATTAATTAAAAAATAAATTGAGAGAAGGGATTAAGGGATGAGGGTTATATAAATATATTGTACACTGTATCAACCGTGAACGATGAATAGTTCTAATCCAGTCCTATTCTGAATATAATGATTATAAGCAGTCTATCCTTTATGGGTAGGCTATTTTTATTATATAAGATGAAGAAAAAGTGCCCATTGCAGAATCGGATTTCTATGTAGGGGGGATGGAGTATCCCCAAATCGTTCAGATAGATAGTACAGCTTATAATGGAGACAAATTATGGCTAGAATATTTGATAACCCACGAAATAGCACATCAGTGGTGGTATGGTGTGGTAGGCAATGATGAGATTGAAAGAAAATATTTTAAAGAAATTTTTGAAATAAAGCAGGATTTTTTGAATAAATGTAGAAATAATAAATTTTGTAACAAATATGTAACAATTTTTTAATATTAAACTATATATTTACTGCTAATGATTTTACATAACAGATAAAAAGTTAATAAGTTCACAGTTCACGGTTCACGGTCACAGTAAAAGCTATTAAATCGTTTACTACTGTTAACTGAGAGCTGTGAACCATTAAAATACAAAAGACGGCAGGAGGGATCAATATGGCTGTTAAAGCTCAGGAAACAAGGAGTAATGCTTACATGGAAGAGTTTAATAGAGCAAATAAGAAAAGGCGCGCCTCCTCCAAAAGGAACTGTATAGCAGTCCCTGCGGTAAAAATTCCAAAAATGAAGATCAAGCCTCCAACCAAAGAGTTGGAAAAAAAGGCCCAACTGAAGGCAAAGCTGTATGAATTGGCCAAAAATAGATTTGCAATTGCTTTCGCCATAATGATTATGTTTATATCAGTATTGGCATATGCGGAGAGCAGCGGTTATAAACCGGCAGTTGAAGTAATATTTGGCGAAAAGTATTTGGGAATTGTTTCCAGTGAGCAGGAATTCATACGGTATTTTGATGAAGTAAGAGATGAACTGAGTGGACTTCTTGAGGGTAAAGAAGTAGTTATCGAACAGAAACCAACTTTTATAAAAAAGAGAGTAAAGAAAGAAAGCTTTACTGAGCCGGATGAACTAAAGAAAAACCTAAAATCTATTGTAGACATTTCAGTTGGTGCATATACCATAATGGTGGATGGTGAACAGATGGGACTGCTAAAAGATGAAGATACTGCCAGGTCCGTCCTGGAAGATCTGAAAAAACCATACGTGTCTGAAAAGCCAAATGTAAAAGTTGGTTTTGCCAGGGATGTAAAAATAGAGAAAAAGTATGTAAAAGTAGGAGAGATACAGGAAAAAGAAGAGGTTCTCAATAAGCTTTCTGCATCAAAAAATGAAGTTAAAACCTATACGGTAAAAGAAAAAGATACATTATGGGATATCGCATTGGTTTATAAGATTCCGGTGGAAGAAATTCTCCGGATAAATCCCGGTCTTTCTGAAAATATACAGCCTGGCCAGAAGATTAATCTGTCGGTACCGGAACCTGTCCTGGGTATCGAGACAAGAGAAGCGGTTGTTTACAATGAAGACATACCCTATAAAGTAAAAGAAATTGAAGACCCGGAAATGTACCAGGGAAGAAGGACAGTTGTGGATAAAGGTTTCAACGGGGAGCAGAAAGTTGAAGCGGAAATTGTCAGAGTGAATGGTATAGAAGTTAATAAAGAAATAATCAAGACTTATGTACTTTCTGAACCTAAGGTACAAACTGAGAAAGTAGGTACAAAGCCATTACCGCCAAAGTATGGCACAGGTGTATTTCGCAGGCCTACTTACGGCATACTCACCTCCCGGTTTGGCACGAGGGGACGGGAAATGCACACCGGTATAGACCTTGCAGGAAATGTAGGTGATCCTATTTACGCTGCCGATGGGGGAAAAGTAATATTTGCAGGCCGGCAGGGTAATTATGGACTACTGGTAAAAATTTATCACGATAATGAATACACAACTTACTACGGCCACTGCAGCAAGATACTGGTAAAACCGGGCCAAAGGGTTGCAAAAGGTGAACTCATTGCCCGGGTAGGTAACACCGGCCGCAGCACCGGCCCACACCTGCACTTTGAAGTAAGAAAAAATGACATACCACAAAATCCGTTAAATTACTTGAACAAATAGTTACAAAAAACACTACCATTTCCCCTCTATTTCTGTTATAATATGTATAAAGTGGGGGAGTGAGGCTTGTGAGATCTATAATGGCTAGAAAAACCACTGTTATTTCCGCAGTGGTTATTTTTATGCTGTTAACTATAAATAATTTTGTATATATCCGTAATTCACTATACAACTTTTGCGTAAATGCAATTAAAATTAAAAGCCTTTATAGCGTAAAGAATTATTCAACTTATGAAACCGAAAACTTTATTATAAAATATATGCCTGAAGATGGGGACGTCGTAGCTATTGTGGCAAATACTATTGAAAAAGATTTTTTTCAGGTAAAACAAAGACTTAACCATCGACTGCATAATAAGGTCCAGATTATTATTTATCCTGACTTGGAAATAATGAGGAATAAACTGAATCTTTCGCAGAAGGATTACCCTATGGGGATATATTACGGTGGAATACTCCATATATTATCTCCAAAAGTTTGGATAAATGATTCAAGCATGGACACATTGAGCAGGGAGTTTGCCGCAAATGGTCCAATGGTACATGAGCTTATTCATCTAATTGTAGATGAAAAGGCCAATGGAAACTTTCCTCTTTGGTTTACAGAAGGGATAGCATTATACTATGAATACCGGCTTACAGGCTACGAATGGGGAAAAGGTCTGGCCAACATTCAAATACCCAACACTTTGTCACAGCTTACACACCGTTTTGAATTATTGGATCAAGACCTGGCATACAGAAAAAGTTTTGAAATCATAAAGTTAATCGCAGATAGATACGGGGAACAAAAAATATTGCATTTGCTGGACCAACTCGGAAAAGGCCAAATAGGAATGAACAGTCAAGTTTCACTTGAAAGTGTTGTATATAATTTGATACAATAAAAGATAAATAACATAACATAAGCTCGCAGTTCGGGGTTCGGAGTTGATTACGAAACCACTGAAAAAGTCCGGTTTATCAGTTTCGTTAATTACTTGACCGCAGAAATTACTCCGAGCTCCCAACCCTGAACTCCGAGCTGAAAATGGAGGGTAACAATGAGCAGGAAAATACTGGTTGTTGATGATGAAAAGCCTATTGTAGATATACTTAAATTTAATTTAAAAAAAGAGGGTTATAACGTTATAGAAGCCTATGACGGTGACGAAGCAATTAAGAAAGCGTTAAATGAGAACCCGGACCTTATTCTGCTGGATGTAATGCTGCCTAAGACGGATGGGTTTGCTGTCTGCAAGAAGCTGAGGGAAAAAATATCGACTCCCATATTAATGCTGACTGCCCGTGAGGAAGAGGTTGATAAAGTTTTAGGCCTTGAGCTGGGTGCTGATGATTATATTACAAAGCCATTCAGTGTGAGAGAATTGATGGCAAGAGTAAAAGCCAATCTTAGGAGAAGCCATATTGAAGCGGCTTCCAATAAGCCCGGCAGCCGGTCCATAGAAGTTGGCAAACTGCAAATAGATATTGAACGGTATGAGGTACAAAAGGAAGGCAAAATACTTGAACTGACCCTCCGGGAATTTGAGTTGTTAAAGTTTCTTGCTACACAGCCAATGAAGATATTTTCAAGGGAAAATCTCCTTGAAAGGGTATGGGGTTATGAATACTATGGGGATGTACGCACGGTAGACGTAACTGTAAGAAGACTCCGCGAAAAAGTAGAAGACGACCCCGGCAACCCACAGTATATTGTTACAAAAAGAGGAGTAGGGTATTACTTCAATAATCAAGTTTGATCAGCGCTATTTTCATCATTATTTGTTCCGGTATGGCAGTTTGAAAAATAGGTGATCTGAAATGTTTAAAAGTATTCAATGGAAACTTGTTGCCATGTTTGTCCTTCTTGTTGTCTCGGTGATGATTGTTGTAGGGACATTTTTGTTAAAAAGTGTTACCAGTTTCTATCACAACGACTTTAAAAACAAGATGGACAGTGTATTTAATAATGAAGATTTTACAAAAGCTGCAGCAAATATAGAACAGATGGAAGCCAAATTAAAGTCCTATATAGGCAGGCTTGGTATAGATACTTACAGAAATTATTTTATTCTGAACGGATTGGGGGGAGTTCTTGCATCTTCCAATATGGAATTAGCGGAAAGGCTTGAAAAAACCGATAATATTATTTCTGCAATGAATGGTAAGAAAGGCACGGAGGTATGGACAGGCCGTGATTATGTGGATTATGCCATTCCGATACTGGTGGATGGTGAAGTAAGGTATATTATATATATTAAAGATGAAAAAAATGACCTCAAAGATATGATGCAAGAGCTTTTTAATATTATTTTTCAGGCTTTGTTTTTTGGTTTGGCAATCTCTATTGTTTTAGGATTTTTCCTTTCCAGTACCATTACTACTCCTATTGCAAGCCTCACACGTAAGGCTGAAAAAATGGCAAAAGGAGATTTTGAACAAGTCATAGAAGTAAAATCAGAAGATGAAATTGGTAAACTCACCAATGCCTTTAACTACATGGCTGCCGAGTTAAAGTATACTCTGGAGGAGATAGCCAGTGAAAAAAATAAGGTAGAGACAATACTGTTATACATGACAGATGGTGTTATAGCCTTTAATACCGGTGGAAAAGTAATACATGCAAATCCTGCATCCAAAAGGATGCTTGGGATTGATGCAGTTGAAGATATTGTATTTGATGACTTTTTTAAAAGCCTCGAAGTGGACATTTCTATGGGTGACCTTCTGTACCTGGAACACTGGAATACAATTGAAAGGGAAATAAATACAAATGGTCTGCACCTTAGAGCATACTTTGCCGCTTTTAAGGTAGAAAAAGAAAAGGCAGGCGGTGTGGTAGTAGTACTTCAGGATGTCACCGAGCAGCAGAAACTTGATGCGGCAAGGCGTGAATTTGTAGCAAATGTATCCCATGAGCTCCGTACGCCGCTCACTTCCATTAAAAGTTATACAGAAACGCTGCTTGAAGGAGCATTGGAAGACAGGGAAACAGCAATGCATTTTCTGAAAGTAGTAAATAATGAATCGGACAGAATGACCAGATTGGTAAAAGATTTGCTGACCCTCTCGCGGCTGGACCACAAGCAGACGCGGTGGAATAAAACTTACTTTTCTCTTAAACAATTAATTGCAGAAGTGGTAGAAAAACTATCATTAAGTGCAAAAAGCCAAGGACATACCCTTACTTTTACCTCAACAACGGACATGCCGGAAATTTATGCGGACAGGGACAGAATAGAACAAGTCCTCAAAAATGTAATTACAAATGCCATAAAATATACACCAAATGGGGGACAAATTTCTATTTTTGCAGGATACATATATAACGAAGTTTATGTTAAAATTAAAGATAATGGTATTGGCATACCTAAAGAGGACCTGCCAAGAATATTTGAAAGATTTTACAGGGTAGATAAAGCCCGTTCAAGAGAATTGGGAGGTACCGGACTGGGGCTGGCAATTGCAAAAGAGATCGTAACGGCGCACGGCGGAACTATCAGTATAGACAGTGAGCAGGACCAAGGGACTGAAGTAATCATTAAGCTGCCTGTTACGCAGGATGAAAAGAATGTAAATTTTTCTTAATTCGCATGTAAACAAATTGTAACAATTCTCATGTATAATAAATATAAATAATAGTATGTAAAGCTATGTACAATGGGGTGAAAATATGATTAAACGTTTATTCCAGGCTATTATAATAGCATTTATACTATCAATAGCAGTTACTGGTTTTGCAGCACCGGATGAAATGGCGGCGGATGATAAGGGTAATGCTACGGACTTAATTATTTTAAATAATCCTACCGGTGAGGAAATTGTAACTTTTGAAAAAAGTTATATATTGTCTGGTTCCGGGCAGGAGGGAGTAATTGTTACCCTCTATGTATATAGCAGTGCCGATAACAAGTATAAAAAGATACTTATCCAGGAAGATGGCAAGCTGAAACCGGTTGAATGGCAGATAGGAGCATCCGGACTGCTTATGGATGAGATTGAACTGTCGGACGGAAACAATAAGTTTGCCCTGAGGGCTGAAAAGAATGAAAAAACGTACCAGGTTGAGAAGTTAAATATTACATTTAAAAAAGGATTTTTAAACACAATTAAAGACCTTACAATTGGTTTCAAGGATATCAAAAATTTTATAGATAACATAAAAAAATAGACGCGGCAATCTCACAGCATAAAGTAGGAGATTGATAGGATTGAAAAATGATAAAATAAAAACAATAGTACTTATTTTGCTTGTGTTAAGCAGTATTTTTCTTACAGCGCAAATATGGCTTAGTGAAAAATTATGGTCCCAGGACTATAATTTTTTTGTTAAGTGGGAAAATAACGAATTAGTCCAAGCGGTATTAAAAAAGGTATCGTGGTCTTCCGGGCAGGACCATAAAGGCCCAACAATTGATAGCTACTTCTATACACCGCAAAGAATTGTAGTAAATTATGGAAGTTTTAGAACTGTATACATTAATGGAGATAATCTTTATGCACAATACTTAAGTGAGATTTCCAGAGCTTTTGAGCAGCTTTTAAGGAGTGAAGAGGGGGTAAAATACCAGGCAGCGGCTGCTACGGATGAATGGTTTAATGTGTTGAAAACAAAGTCGATTTATGTTGACCTTCGAGCTCCATATAAGACCAAACTTCTAGGTCAATTCTTTGGTATAAAGGAAACACCTCTTTCAACTTATATTAAAGATATAAAAGAACTAATATTGGTACCGGGAGATAGTATCTCCAATGATATAACATTTTATATAAAGAACTTCAGCAATGGTTCGATAGGCAAGTTTAATCTAAATTATGATAGGACACGGTTAAATAACTTGCTTGAGAAACATGCAACTGCACCTTCCAACCGTTACAAATTTTCTTTTGAAATACCTCTTGACAAAAAATCCAAGCTTACGAAGGTTGTTGTAGATTCGGGAGTATTAATTCCAATTGATAAACAAAATCTGAAAGTATTAAAAAGTAATAACCCTGTAAAATCTGAGCATGATATAAAGGATATTTTGAAGGCATTCAAATATAGTTCAAATAGCCTTCGCAAGTATACCGAAATGGATAATACCATTGTGTATGTAGAAAACTACAGCACCCTTAAAATTCATCCGGATGGACTGATTGAATACGACGCTATCGAGGGGGGGAAAGGTTTGAAATTGGCACCTGTACCGCCTGCGGGTGGCAACAATATGCCTTCATTCCGGGAATCTTGGGATATGGTTGTAAAATTTATTAAAGGCATAGAAAATGTAAACCAGGAAATTCAGCTGTCATCAGCTGCCGAAGACCAAAATAAACCTGGTACCTATCAATTTATTTTTAACTATTTTTATGGTGGATTACCTATTACTATGAGTTTAGATAATGGCAAAATACAGGATGCAATAAAAGTAGAAGTAGTGAATGGAACCTTAAAGAGCTATCGGCACTATTTGAGAAACTATGAAGAGGTAAAACCGGTGGAAGTAGGAGTGTCGATGCCGTACGTATTAGACAATATTTATAAAAAAATTGATGCAAAGCAGGATGACATTACAATAACAGACTTATTTTTAGGTTATGAGGAAAGCAGCGGCGAAGACATATTGCAGCCTAGGTGGAACTTCCGGATAGAAGGGACCGGGAAACGGTTAACCATACCGGTAGGGAAAAAATGATTAGAGGGAAGTATTTATGTATTGGTCTAGAGTTAAAACAATTTTAATTATATTATTTTTATGTATAAATATTTTTCTGCTTGTCAGTATGATGGTTTCGGTAAACCGGACTATAACTATCAGTTCCGAGACAGTAGAGGATACTGTACAAGTGTTAAAAAGAAATAATATAGAAATTGAAAAGAATATCATACCTACAAAAATGCATAATTTGCCCTTGCTGGAAATGGTAAATCCTGAACAGGACCCTAAAGCTTTAGCAGCAAAAATACTTGGAGACGGTTTTAAACAGCAAGGTGATAAATACACTTTGGACAAAAAAACATTAGCGATACGTGGGTGCGAATTTTCCTACAGCGATGAAGCGCCTTCCCAAACAATTAGTGATTTAAATGAGCTCACTGCAGAAAATTACGCGAAGAAGGAACTGGAAAAATTTGGGGCACACTTAAAGTATGTTGTAACTGCCAAGGTACAAAGACAGGGTGATGAAAAATATTCTGTGACTTTTTATCAGGAATTTTCAGGCCGCGAAATATTTGAGAATTATATTACAGTTATCCTTACCCCTCAAGGCCTTATCTCAATGGAAGGATATTGGCTGATACCTAAAAAATTCACTACGGAAAAACTGCCCATACGTCATGTAACAGGTATTCTTATAGACTTCCTGCGCAATGATGAGCGTCCAAAAGATAGAAAACTAACGGTTACTGATATTTCCCTCGGGTACCACCGCGTCGACCCTAAAAATTCGTACATTAAAGAAACCACTGCCATCCCTGCATGGCGAATTACCACTGACGACGGGCAAGTGTACTATTATGAGGCAACGACAGGAAACTACATTAAAAATTCTTCTTTAAAATCCTCAAGTTAAGTGCTATAATATACCTGTTGAATTTAATGAGGGTAGGTGCTCATCTTGGAGAAACTCCTTATAACCGGAGGTAATAAACTAACTGGAGAAGTAACGATAAGTGGCGCAAAAAATGCAGTAGTTGCCATTATTCCTGCAGCACTTTTAGTTGAAGGTGTATGCAGGATTGAAAATGTTCCCGACATAAAAGATGTGACAGTTATTATAGATATGCTGGCGCAGCTAGGCGCCAGAGTTGAGTACATAAACAAGAATACAATAGAAATAGATTGTTCAAAAGTGGACCGCTATACCGCTCCGTACGAGATGGTAAAAAAGATGCGGGCTTCCTATTATTTGTTAGGAGCATTGCTGGGACGCTTTAATAAAGCGGAAGTAGCATTTCCAGGTGGATGTGACTTTGGTGTAAGACCCATTGACCAGCACATAAAAGGCTTTGAAGCACTAGGGGTAAAGGTTGAGATGGATCATGGGATTATACATGCTTCAACCGGTAAATTAACAGCTGCTCAAATATATATGGATGTGGTCAGTGTTGGAGCAACCATCAATGTCATGCTTGCAGCGGTAAAAGCCGAGGGTGTTACCATCATTGAAAATGCAGCGAAGGAACCCCATATTGTCGATGTAGCAAACTTTTTAAATGCCATGGGGGCTAATGTAAAAGGTGCCGGGACTGATGTGATAAAAATAAAAGGGGTAAAAAAGTTAACCGGTGGTACATATTCCGTCATTCCTGACCAGATAGAGGCAGGGACTTTCATGATTGCAGCAGCAGCTTCAGGAGGCGACGTCCTAATTAAAAATGTAATTCCCAAGCATCTGGAATCCATTACTGCAAAGCTTATAGAGATGAATGTAAGCGTAGAAGAGTACGATGATGCTGTAAGGGTATGGAGAACTGGAAAACTTACCAAAGCGAACGTGAAAACATTGCCATATCCCGGATTCCCAACGGACTTGCAGCCTCCTATTGTAGTTTTGCTGTCTATCGCTGAAGGTACCAGCATTGTCACAGAAGGTGTCTGGGATTCCCGGTTCCAATACGTTGATGAGTTGAAACGCATGGGCGCAAATATCAAAGTAGAAGGAAGAATCGCTATCATTGAAGGAATTCAACGCTTATCCGGTTGTCCCGTAAAGGCCACCGACCTCCGCGCCGGTGCTGCCATGGTCATCGCCGGCCTGGTCGCTGACGGTACCACCGAAATCTGCGACCTAAAACATATCGACCGGGGATATGAAAATTTCGAAGCAAAGCTGGTAAAACTCGGTGCGAATATCAAAAGGGTTAAAGTTTAACAGAGGCACTTTTTCAGTGGTTTCGCAGGTGCAAATGTCGAAGAACCATTAGACGGACAGAGTAGGAAAGATTCAATTCAATAGACGAAAGGGAATTACAATGATAACTTTTTGTTCTTTATTCAGCGGCAGCAGCGGCAATGCCATATACATAGCCAGTGGTAACGCCAAAATATTAATCGACTGTGGAGTAAGCGGCAAGCGTATTGCCGCTTCTTTAGCGAGTATCGACGTAGACGCTTCGCAAATCGATGCCATTCTGGTAACCCATGAACACCGCGACCATACCCATGCCATAGGCATCATGTCCCGTCGGTACAACATACCCATATACGCTAACGAAAACACCTGGACAGGCATGGAAAATGAGATAGGGAATATCAAACCGGATAACAAAAGATATTTTAATACCCATGAAGACTTTTGCATAAGAGACATATGCATCCACCCCTTTTCCATTCCTCATGACGCTGCTGAACCCGTAGGATATAATTTCTATATAGATAATACAAAGATTACCTTAGCGACTGATATAGGCCATGTGAATGCGGAGTTAACCTCGTACCTGGAAGGGAGCCAGATGATCCTTATAGAATCCAACCATGACACAGAAATGTTGAAATGCGGTTCTTATCCCTACTATTTAAAACAAAGGATACTGGGGGCAAGAGGTCATCTCTCCAACGAAGCCGCAGGAGAACTGGCAGCCCACCTCGCCACCAAAGGAACCACCCGTTTCCTCCTCGGCCATCTCAGCAAAGAGAACAATTTTCCCCAACTCGCCTATCAAACCGTATATAACGCACTGGAAAGCAGAAAAATAAAAGTGGGAAAAGATGTTTTATTAGATGTCGCAGAAAGAGAAACAAGGAGCAAAGTTTATAATCTTTAGGAGGAGACATGGAGGAGACATGGGGACGGTTCTCCTGTCACATGAGCATTTCCAATAAACCTGGTGGGGATAAGCACCATCATGTATGGAATGTTGCAGCCGGAAAATCACCATGGAGGGTGATTTTAGGCTTATCCCGGCACGGATGCCGGTATAAGCCGACGGCAGTACATGGAATACATGATGGTACTCATCTGGGCAAATGTATTACTGGAAAATGTCCCCGTGCTTCTCCCGCGTTTCCTGGAGGGTTTATCATGATGACTATAAACATTATTGCCATAGGCAAAATTAAAGAAAAATATCTAACTACCGGAATAAGTGAGTACACTAAACGTCTATCCAAATACTGCAAGCTTAACATCATCGAACTCAACGACGAAAAAATCCCCGAAAATGCCAGCGAAAAGCAAGAAGAACTGGTCCGGATAAAAGAAGGCCAACAAATTTTAAACCAGATAAAAGAAGGGACCTATGCAATAGCCCTTTGTATCGAAGGAAAGCAGCCAGACTCCATTGAGCTGGCAGGGACCATTGAAAACCTTGCACTTACCGGTAAAAGCAACATCACCTTCATCATCGGCGGCTCGGTAGGCCTATCTCAAGAAGTCAAAAACCGGGCTGACCTGTACTTAAGCTTCTCAAAACTAACCTTCCCCCACCAACTAATGCGCTTGATTTTATTAGAACAAATATACAGAGCTTTTAAAATTCTTAATAATGAACCGTGATTTACTGAATACATGACTCCAAATCAGTCGTGTTTTTTCTTGCGTTATAACGGTTAAACCTATAGCAAAATTCGTCCAGGTATCGTTGCAAATGCTTCTGGTCAAGGCCATGGAAAGTTCCAGCCACAAAAGCCTTTGTATTGGAGACAATACAACTGTTCGGTTGGCAATAGGTTACTGACTAAAAGTCATAGTCATAATAAAATTAAAAGACTCCTGCAAAGTTATAAAATAAATGGAGAAGCCGATAGTATGGCCGTTCAATTATGCAGACCGGCAAACGTGCTGTGGGGAAAAGAACAATCAGAGAAATAAAAATTTCATTGTTTAAGGCTTCCAGATATAGATTCTGGAAGCCTTTACTGTCTAACTTTCTACTGAAAACCTGTATCCAATTCCCCAGACGGTTTGAATGTAGGTTGGCTTTTCTGGATTATCTTCGATTTTAGCTCTCAAATGCCTTATATACACCATTATTGAGTTATCATCGACAATTGCATCTTCCCATACATTTTGATACAGCTGTTCTTTTGTAAAAACCTGGTTAGGATTTTCCATAAAAAATTTCATTAGTTTTGTTTCTTTAGATGTAAGAGGAAGTTCATCGTTATTTTTGTAGCACTTATAAGTTTTATAATTAAAAACAAATGGACCAACGGTGAGTTTCTTTGTATTTTCCTTTACATTCATAATTTCCTTATTTCTTCGGATAATGGCTTGAACCTGTGCACACAGGACGGCAGGGCTGAATGGTTTTGTTATATAATTATCCGCTCCCATGCCTAAACCGAGAATTTTATCATAGTCTTCACCTCTTCCGCTTAACATTATCACAGGAGTATGAACATCAGTTTTTCTTATTTCTTTCAAAACATCGAAACCATTCATGTCACCCATCATGACATCAAGTATAATCAAATCAAAAGATTCCTCCTGCAAAATGTTAAGAGTTTCTTTGCCGCTTTTTGCCTGGAATACTTTCATATTCTCTCGTTCAAGACTTTTTTTAATCAGTGTCCTAACACATTCTTCGTCATCGGTGATTAAAATTCTGGCATTATTCATAGTTAACCCACCTTTTAACTTAATTAGTCTTTTAATATAATACCATTTTCTTAAAAAAAATTAAGACTTAATCAAATTATTTTAAGAATTATAATTTATTATAATCAATGTAGACAAAATATCAACAATGATTTTATAGTTTTTTGTCATATTTCCCGAAGCGGCATAGCTGCAGGGATGGGCATAAAAAATTTACAAATCCTGTATGGTATATGTGGATAAGTTTGCATAAAGGATATACTGCTTTTCCTGTAGAATATTATACGTAATAGGGTATGAAATAGCAAATGCTATCCTCTCGCAGATAGGAGATGTTCAAATGAAGATTGCAGTATATGACAATATTATCGAAAGAATTGGGAAAAGGAAAAGTGTATCAGCTATATTTTTTGTCATCACAGTATTAGTTGTTTTGCTGTGCTGGATGATTTATGTGACATATAAAGATTACAGGAAGACAATAGTTACGCAGCAGCAGAAGCAGCTGCTTACAATCTCAAATTCTATTTCAAGAAGTATTGCTCTTTTTATACAAGAAAAGGCAGAGAATTCAAAAATTATTGCAGGTGATCCTAAATTTGCAGATATAGGTGATCAAATTAGAAGAGGAAGTATTTCAGAACCTGTTAAAACTACATTAAAGGTTTTCATGGAAACACAAAAAAACAGCATAGATTCAGTTCACTTGTTGGACAGCAAAGGCAATGAAGTATTTGCTTATCCGTCCGGCGACAAGATATCGCAAACAGGTATAGACGGAACCAGAGAACCTGGCGTGGATCGTGTTCTGGTGACTGGGAACCAATATATATCCGATGCATGTAAGGATGAAACAGATATATTTTTCATAAATATTTACACTCCCATAATTCATGGAAATGAATTTCAAGGGATACTGGTTAGTGTAGTAAAACTTGATACAATATATAACCAAATTGTAAGCCAGGTTAGGGCAGGAGAAAAAGGGTATGCAATGGTAAAAGACATGAATGGCTCAATATTGATGCACCCTATCGAAGAACAAAGAGGAATTGACGTAATTAAAACAAGAAAAGAGCGATATCCTAATCTGGATTTATCAGACCTTGAAGAGCTGGTCAGAAGGCAAATGACGGGCGTTGAAGGAACTGCCGTTTATGATTCATACTGGTGGCAGGATGAAGTGCTTGTGAAGGCAAAAAAAATAAGCGGCTTTGCTCCGGTTTATATAAGTGATTACTTCTGGGTTGTTGCGGTTACTATGTCATATGATGAGGTAGTAGAGCCCATAAGGGAGACTTTATACAGAACGATTATGATAGCGCTAGTTATCGTAGTTCTGTTTTCCATAATAGTATTCCTTGCAGTAAGGATTCAGAAAAATAAGGAAGCTCTTGAGATTGAAACAAAATATCTCAGAGAACTGAATAACGCATCAGAAGAATTGAGAAGAAGGGATATTCAGCTGCAGCATTCTGAGAAACTGAAAACTATAGGCCTTCTAACAGGAGGCATAGCTCATGAATTCAACAATTTATTAACGCCTATCCTTGGATACTCAGAGCTTTTAATGAGCAAACTCTCAGAAAAAGATGAATTATATGAAGATGTTGCAGAAATATATGATTCTTCTGTGAAAGCAAAGGAGCTGATTGAACAAATACTTATTCTAAGCCGGAATGATAATGGGGTTTCAAAATTTCAGGCTATATGCATTAATGATTTGCTAAAAGAGACTCTAAAGCTTGCGAAATCTGTTTTACCCACAAACATAAATGTTGTGGAGAATATAAATTGTGATTGTAGCTATATCTTTGCAAATAAGGCTCAGATACATCAGGTTATTTTTAACTTATGTACTAATGCATACCATGCAATGAAGCATTCCGGAGGCACTCTTGAGATAACGGTTGATACTGTTGAAGCAGATAAAGAGAAGGCATTGAAAGATTCAGGCATATATGAGGGAGAGTATGTGCGCATTACAGTTAAAGATACAGGATGCGGCATGAGTGAAGAAACTATTTCCAAGATATTTGACCCGTTTTTTACAACAAAACCTGCGGGTGAGGGAACAGGTTTAGGATTATTCATTGTTCAGGGAATTATTGATAAACATAAAGGTGCAATAACTGTGGAAAGCAAACTGGGAGAAGGAAGTTGTTTTAATGTATATTTGCCGAAGATGAAGGAGAAGCCTTCAATCGAGGTGAATGAAAAAGATAAATTAATATATGGTGAGGGCACTATCCTGCTTGTTGACGATAAACAGAAGGTAGTAAATATGCTGAAAAAGGAATTGGAGTATTTTGGGTTTAATGTTGTTGCTGATACGAGCAGTATAGGAGCACTCAAAATTTTTGAAGAAAGCCCAAAAAAATTTGATTTGGTTATTACAGATATGACAATGCCTTATCTTACTGGAGTAGAACTGGCAGAAAGGTTAAAACAGATACGTCAGGATATAAAAATTATATTGATTACAGGATTTTTGGACGAGACAGTACTTGGATATAAAGACAAGCAGATTATTGATGATTATATGATTAAACCTATTTTCAGCGCAAAACTTGGCAAGATGATAGGGGATGTTCTATCCTCCGGATAATGGTTGGATAAAGAAAATTATTTAAATATCCTGAATGTTTGAGTTAGGAGGAGATAGATGTGGAATTTGACAATTTTGCAGAGCAGATAATTAATTTAAATTCTATTCATGAAAAGAGTTTGGTGGAGAATTTCTTAAATGAACAGAATCTTTTGATGGATAAAGATATTGAGTATTGCGTTGCACTTCTTGATAAAGGCAGGATTATTGGAACCGGTTCTTTTTCAGGAAGAGTTTTAAAGTGTATTGCTGTCGACCCTGAATATCAAAACAGAGGATTATCGAATAAAATTGTAAGCCATTTGATAAATGAGCAATACAGGCGCTTAAGGACACATCTTTTTGTTTATACAAAACCTGAGAATATTAAAACTTTTACTGAACTAGGTTTTTATAAAATAGCAGAAGTGCCATCAAAAGTAGTATTGATGGAAAACAGGCTCAACGGGCTTAAGAATTATCTTAATGAAATTTCTGCCCATAAAGCGCAGGGAGGAGTTGTTTCGTCAATAGTAGTAAACTGCAACCCTTTTACACTGGGGCACCAGTATTTAATTGAATATGCTGCGTCCATGAGCGACCAGCTTAACATATTTGTTGTTTGGGAAGATAGGTCAAGTTTTCCTGCCAATGTAAGATATAGGCTGGTAAAAGAGGGGGTAAGCCATTTATCTAATGTTGCAGTTCATATGGGAAAGGACTATATAATATCAGACGCTACTTTCCCTTCATATTTCATCAAGGAATACAGCGATATTGTAGAAACACATGCTATTTTAGACTTAACAATTTTTGGAGATTATATTGCACCTGCACTTAACATTACAAAGAGATTTGTAGGGGAAGAACCGTACTGTGCTGTAACACGGACTTACAACAGCATAATGAAGAAACTGCTTCCTGAAAAGAATATTGAAGTTATAGAAGTTCCAAGATTAGCAGTTGGTGATAAGGCGGTCAGTGCATCAAGGGTGAGGGAGTTAATCAAAAATGGAGAATTGGATGCGATAAAGCAGTTAGTCCCTAAGACTACCTATAACTATTTAATATCTGAAGAAGGCCAGCAGATAGTTAAAAGAATACAGCAATCACAAAATAAAAGACATTAAAGCCAAGGGGGTAGAACCATGAAGATAGTAAATCCTGCAGTTGCCGGGACAATGGAATCAAGTGATATTATCATTTCCGTAGAACCAAACGAAGGAAAAGGTATTGAAATCGAACTTAAAAGCGTTGTTGAAAATCAGTTTGGCAATCAGGTAAGAAAAGTTATCAAGGAAACACTCGAAGAATTAGGAGTAGAAGATGTTCTGGTGAGAGCTAACGATAAGGGAGCTCTTGACTGCACCATAAAAGCAAGAGTGTCAACAGCTGTATACAGGGCTGCTGAAAATACAGAGTACAAGTGGGGGGAGAGATAAATGGGGCGATTAAGAAGGACAATGCTTTATGTGCCCGGCAATAATCCCGGGATGATTAGAGATGTTCATATCTACGGATCAGATTCTATTATGTTTGATCTGGAAGATTCAGTATCAATTAAAGAAAAGGATGCAGCAAGGTTTTTAGTATTCCACGCCTTAAAGACATTTGACTATGGAACTGCTGAAACAGTTGTACGTGTAAACGGGCTCGACACTCCATACGGCAGAGAAGATTTTGAGGCAATTGTAAGGGCAAAGCCTGATGTAATCCGTTTGCCAAAAACAGAAAAGCCTGAGGATGTAGAAGAAGCTGATAAATTAATAACAAAGATAGAAAAAGAGGTTGGCATAGAACCTGGAACCATAAAACTTTTTGCAGCAATTGAAAGCGCGCTGGGAGTAATCAATGCTTACAAAATAGCTGTGGCAAGCCCCAGACTAGTAGGTATAGCGCTAGGAGCTGAAGATTTTGTAACCGATTTAAAAACAACCCGCTCTCTTGAAGGGATTGAGCTTTTAACTGCAAGAAACCAGATTGTACTGGCAGCGAGAGCGGCAGGAATAGCGGCAATTGATACTGTTTTTTCAGATGTAAATGATGAAGAAGGTTTTATAAATGAAGTAAAACTGATAAAGCAGTTAGGATTTGATGGAAAATCAATTATCAACCCAAGACAAATTGAACCTGTAAACAGGATATTCACACCTACACAAGAGGAAATAAAAAAATCCCTGCGAATTATGCAGGCAATAAAAGAAGCAGAAGCAAAAGGTTCCGGAGTTATAAGTCTTGACGGGAAAATGATTGATAAGCCAATTGTTGAAAGAGCGCGTAGAGTGCTTGAATTAGCTGAAGCTGCGAGAGTAAATGTAGACAATGAGGTGATGGAAAATGCTTAACGAAACAGGCAGAGAAATACCTGAAGAAATATCAGGATTGGGAAAGTTGACACCTTACAGGAAAAAATACGTTGACGGACAGGCAAAGGATACAAGAAGCCTTAAAGAGCATCAGGCTTCCCATCATATAAAAAAGCTGGTGCCTACATTGGAAAAAGCCATTGTGGAAGCAGGCTTAAAAGATGGAATGACTATATCCTTCCACCACCATTTCAGAAATGGCGACTATGTAGTCAACATGGTATTGGATGTCATTTCAAAGATGGGGATTAAAGACCTGGTTTTAGCAGCCAGTTCATTATCAGAAGTACATGCTCCTGTTATTGAACATATAAAGAATGGAGTAATCAGGAGAATTGAAACAAGCGGACTAAGAGGACCTCTGGCAGAAGCAATTTCAGATGGGCTTATGAATATTCCGGTAAGGTTCAGGTCTCATGGAGGAAGAGCCAGAGCCATAAGCAATGGGGAGCTTCCCATAGACGTAGCATTTTTAGGAGTACCATCGTGCGACCCTTATGGAAATGCAAACGGATATTCAAGAGAAAGTAATGCGGCATCCGTATGCGGCTCACTAGGATATGCTAAAGTCGACGCCCAGTATGCAAATAAAGTAATACTGCTGACAGACAATATTGTAGGATACCCCAATGTTCCGTTTGGAATTCCGCAGTCACATGTTGATTATATAGTAAAAGTGGATGCCATAGGCGACCCAAAAGGGATTATGTCAGGGGCAACCAGATTCACAAGTAATCCTAGAGACCTTCTAATTGCACAGCATGCAGCAAATGTTATAGAAGCCTCAGGATATTTCCAAGATGGTTTCTCACTGCAGACAGGCTCTGGAGGAGCATCGCTGGCAACTACAAGGTTTTTAAGAGAAAAAATGCTTGCAAAAGGCATTAAAGCAAGCTTTGCATTAGGAGGCATCACAGGCCAGATTGTAAAACTCCACGAAGAAGGGCTTATAAAAAAGCTGCTAGATGTACAGAGTTTCGACCTTATAGCGGCAGAATCACTTAAAAATAACAGATACCATGCACAAATAGACGCATCATACTATGCAAACCCTGACCATGAAGGAAGCGCGGTAAACCAGCTCGATATAGTTGTGCTCAGCGCATTGGAAATAGACGTAGACTTCAACGTAAATGTATTAACAGGATCTGACGGTGTTATAAGAGGTGCAATAGGAGGACATCCTGACACTGCTGCAGGAGCAGCTGTATCAATTATTGTAGCGCCGCTTATAAGAGGCAGAATGCCTACTATATTAGACAAAGTAAACACAATCGTTACACCTGGTCATACAGTAGATATTCTTGTTACCGATCAGGGAATTGCAGTTAATCCTTTAAGACAGGATTTATTATACAACTTGAAAGCAGCAAAAATGCCTGTTTGCACCATAGAAGAACTAAAAGCAAAGGCTGAAAGAGTAGTAGGGAAGCCTGAGCCCATAAAGGTTGAAGACAATGTAGTTGGAATTGTAGACTACAGGGATGGCTCTGTTATAGACGTGATAAGGCAGGTAAAAAGGGAGAGAGCATGATGACTCAAGTAAAAGAGGTATCATTGGAAGATCTTCTTTTAGCCAGGGAACAGAGGGCGCAAAAACAAAAAGAATTAATTGAAAGGCATAAAGCCGGGCTGATATCTTTTACGGTGAATATTCCAGGGAATAACAAAGACTCTCAATTAAGCAGAAGAATCTTTGACGCAGGTTTAAGCGCCATAAAAAGGGGATTTCAGTTAAACGGAATAAAGATAATTCATGAGGAAGCGAACTATAAATTTACCGGTGCAGAGGCGTTTGTTTCAGTAGATGCTGATGAAATTCAAATTAAAAAAATTTGTGTAGAGATTGAAGAAAATCATCCAATGGGAAGGCTTTTTGACATTGACGTTATTGACAGAAAATGCAACCTGATTCAGAGAGATACTCTTAAAAAACGTAAAAGAAAGTGTTTGTTGTGCGAAGAAGATGCATATAGCTGTGCACGCAGCAAAAAGCATAGATTAGAAGAATTGCTTTTTAAAATCAAAGAAATTGCTGATGAATATTTCAAAAATGCAGGTTAATTTATAATATTCATTATCTGTCTACAGTTTTTCTTTCAGAATTAAATGGCAGCATTTTGATCGTGTCTATTAAGTTAGGCTAAAACACTTGAAGAAAGGAGGGAAAATAGATTAGGTGATTAAATTCTGCCATATTATATGCAATAAAAATCATATTATGTAAATTAAAGGGGGATTCTCATGACTTTTAAGAAATTAGGTTTAACTACCATTACAGCTGCATTGGCATTATCAATGCTGGTTTCCGGCTGTGGCAAGTCTGCAGCAAAGCAGGGAGGACAAAAAGAAGTAAAATATCCTACAAAGACAATGGAATTTATAGCACCTGCCGGAGCGGGCGGCGGATGGGATTTAACAATCCGTTCAGTAGCAAAAACATTGCAGGATACAAAACTGGTATCCGTACCTATGCCTGTAACAAATAAGCCGGGTGGAGGCGGCGGTGTAGCGCTTTCCTACCTGCAGGAGAAAAAAGGCAGTGATACTATATTAAGCGTATACTCACCACCGCTTCTCCTTATAAATCTAAATGGTTCTACAAAATTAAGCTATAAGGATACAACACCTATTGCCAGATTAATTGCTGATTATGGTGCATTTGCAGTAGGAAAGAATTCAAAATATAAGACAATTAACGAAGTAATGGATGCCTTGAAGAATAATCCGAAAAGTGTAAAAATCGGCGGAACTTCAGCTGCCGGAAGCATGGATCATTTGCAGTTCCTTAAAATAGCTAAAGCTGCAGGTGTAAAAGATTTGAAGGCAATAGATTATGTCAGCTTCCAGGATGGTACAGCTTCTGCTCAGCTTATGGGTGGGCATGTGGATCTGATTTCAATAGGATTGGCAGATATCAGAGCCCTCATTGAAAGCGGAGATATTAAAGTTCTTGCAACAACTGCAGACAAACGTGTAGGAGAAGGTGTGTTTAAAGAAATACCTACTTGCAAGGAACAGGGCATAAATGAAACATTTGTAAACTGGAGAGGATTATTCGGTGCACCGGGAATGCCTGAGTATGCAGTGAAGTACTGGTCTGAAACACTTAAGAAAATGTCGGAAACATCTGAATGGAAAGAACTTTGCAAAAAGAACGGTTGGGACATAGTATATTCTGACGGGCAGGAATTTGCAAGTTTCCTTGATAAGACAAATGAAGAATATAAAGCATTGCTGCAGGAAATAGGCATGCTGAAGAACTAATCGGTTGGCTGGAAGCAAAATTTTAATCATTTAAGAGGCTGGTAATCCAGTCTCTTAAATGATTTAATTAACGGGAGGTATTATAGTGAATACTGGTTCAATAACAGGAATTGTTACTATAGCATTCGGCATAGTATATAGTATTCTTGCTTACAATATGGAAAGACCCAGTATAGGAAATCCTTTGGAACCGATGATGTTTCCATTGATACTGGGAATTTGCATGATAATATGCGGAATATTGCTTTTTGTTGGAGAAGTCAGAAAGAAAGAACAGAAAAAAGTTGAAAAAGATAGTGCCAAAAAGGGACTTTCATACGATACAAAATTGATTATATATACTTGCGCAGTAAGCTTGATATATGCTTTCCTATTTGAAGAAATAGGATATGTGCTGTCAACTACTTTGTTTATGTGTGCAATGTTATTTGCGCTTAATGGCAAAGAACAGTGGAAAACAAATATAGCAGTTGCTCTTGGTTTCAGTATCGGTGTATATATAGTTTTCATGAAGTTTTTATCGATACCGCTTCCAATGATGCCTTTTTAGAAATTTGAGATTTGGGGTGAAATAATAAGATGGATACAATATTGCACAATTTGCTGATAGGATTTCAAGAAGCTTTAACTCCAATGAATATACTGTGGGTAACTTTAGGAGGAGTTCTTGGTACGATAATCGGCATGCTTCCCGGCCTAGGACCTGCGACCGGCGTAGCCGTACTTCTGCCTCTGACATATACAATGGGACCTACTGCTGCACTCATTACCATGTGCGGTGTGTATTATGGAGCAATGTTTGGAGGTTCAAGAAGTTCTATTTTGATAAACACACCCGGAGACGGTGCTGCAATAGCAGCTACATTTGACGGGTACCCTATGACATTGAACGGCAGGGCAGAAGCTGCCCTTGCTATTTCAGCCATAGCCTCCTTTATAGGCGGAATGATTTCAGTTATATTTATGATATTTCTGGCAACTCCGGTAGCAAAATTTGCGTTGAAGTTCGGACCTGCTGAATATTGTCTGCTCATGCTGGCAGCATTGTCGATGACTGCCTCCATGACTAAAGGAAATGTTATACGCGGATTTATATCAATGTTTTTTGGATTGGCAATATCCACTGTAGGGCTTGATGCTCAATCAGGTGTAGCACGTTTTACTTTTGGTTCTATGGATCTGCAATCAGGAATTGACTTTTTAACAGTTATTATTGCCATGTATGCTTTAGGAGAGGTATTCAAGTGCTTCAGGGACATCAAAGAAGGAAAGAAAAAGATGCAGACTAAATTCGGCAAGATATGGATAACAAAGGAAGATTGGAAGAGAACATGGCTTCCGATTCTCAGAAGCACTCCGATAGGATTTGTAATTGGCGCTCTTCCCGGTGCAGGAGGAACAATGGCTTCTTTGGTTGCCTATAATAATGAGAAGCAGATGTCAAAAGATCCTGATGCATTTGGAAAGGGAGAAATTATTGGACTTGCAGCGCCGGAAGCCGCAAATAATGCCGCTTCAGTGGGAGCTCTTATCCCGATGATGTCACTTGGAATACCGGGTTCCGGTACTACAGCAGTTATGATGGGAGCTTTGTTAATGTTGGGGCTTCAGCCCGGACCTCTGCTTTTTGAAAAGAATCCTGAAATTGCATGGGGACTTATAGCAAGTATGGTTGTTGGAAATATTATCCTGGCTGTTATAAATATCCCTATGGCAGGTGCTTTGGTAAGGGTTCTGGCAATACCGCCGAAGATTTTGTATCCTATTGTGCTCGGACTGGCGTTCATAGGCACATACGCTATCAGCAACAGTGTAACAGACTTCTATATTATGATTATATTTGGTATAATAGGATACTTTATGCAAAAAGCTAAGATAGATTCATCTCCTATGATTCTGGCGGTTATAGTAGGAAATACCATGGAAGTATCTTTCAGGCAGGCTCTTGTACTATCCAACGGCAGCTATAGCATATTTGTAGGTTCACCGATTGCAGTGGTGCTGCTTATTGCTACAATAGCATGCGTGCTCTTCCCATTTATAAAGACACTGCCTGTATTTAGAAAGAAAGCTGCTGCATAATAAGATGTTTAATTTAAGAAGGTACTGAAGCATACTATGATATGTTAAGTACCTTCTCTTTTTAAAAAGGTAAAAAATCTGATATAAGGAATTGATTAAATGACTGCCAATTTTGACATATGCGAACAAATAAGCCAATATGCTGTAGAATCCCTGCTCTATGAGGTTTCTGCCACTCCTAAGCCGGGATTGGTGGACAGGCGGAATGCAGGCGCCCATAAGGACATGGATTATTTCACATTCATGTCAAGTACTGCGGCGCTGGCTCATTACTTCTACAAATCCGCTGTTCTTGGAGCAGAGGCTGCTCAGAAAGATCCTGCAGATTTGTTCAACAATCTAAGGGCTTTGGGTATAGAAGCAGAAAAAAGAATGTTTGAAGCCACAGGTGGAGTTAATACCCACAAAGGGCTTGTTTTCTCTCTCGGAATTATTTGTGCCGCTGCTGCAAGCTGTTATTTTGAAAATAACGGAAGCAAGCTTGATTGTGAAATAATCAGCAGCAAAATAATAAAAATGACTCGAGGACTGTCAGAGAGGGAATTAACTGCCAGTCAGAATAAAGAAAAGATGACCTATGGAGAAAAAATTTATAAAAAGTATGGAATAAAAGGCATAAGGGGAGAAGCTGAAAGCGGGTATTCTACAGTACTTAGCACATCTCTGCCTGTAATGCGTGAACTTGTAAATTCAAGGGCAGCAGATATAAATGATATTTTAGTGCAGGTTCTTCTTTATCTAATGACTGTATCTGAAGATACAAATGTAATTGCCAGACATGATCTTTGCATCCTTGAGTATGTAAAAGAGTATGCAAGACGTGCACTAAGCCTAGGAGGCATATTTACGGAGGAAGGCAGAAAGATTATATACGAGATGGATGAGGACTTTATTAAGAAAAATATCAGTCCAGGAGGCTCAGCAGACTTGCTGGCTGTGACAGTAATGTTTTATCTGCTGGAGAGTATGAAGTGAAGAAGTCGCCCACTTCTATAAGTGGGTGATGAATGTCGCTTGACAATTCCTTCCTTTGCGATATAATCAGTATTATAAGGAAGGAGTTTAGGAAAATCAATGAAACTTGATAGCAATAATCATTCAGTATTCTTACTATATTACCATCTTGTATTAGTGACTAAATACAGAAGAAAAGTAATAAATGATGCTATATCCAACAGACTAAAGGAAATGTTTGTACAAATACAAAAGAATTACAATATCACCTTGCAAGAATGGAATCACGATAAAGACCATGTGCATATATTATTCAAAGCACATCCTAATACAGAATTATCTAAGTTTATAAATGCGTATAAAAGTGCCTCCTCAAGAATAATAAAAAAAGAATTTCCAGAAATAAAGCAACAACTATGGAAAGAATATTTTTGGTCAAGAAGTTTCTGTTTACTTACAACAGGTTGAGCACCAATTGAAGTAATAAAAAAATACATAGAAAATCAAAGGGAGGAGGTGTAGATGTGCTTAAAGCCTATAAATATAGGATATCCCCAACAAAAGAACAACAAGAATATTTTGCTAAAGTATTTGGTTGTGTAAGATTTATATACAACAAAATGCTATCAGATAAAATAGATTATTATAAACAAACAGGAAAAATGATAAAAACAACTCCTGCAAAATATAAAAAAGAATATCCTTTTCTAAGAGAAGTAGATAGTTTAGCCCTTGCTAATGCTCAACTTAATTTAGAAAAAGCATATAACAACTTTTTTAGGGATAAAAGTATAGGTTTTCCAAAATTCAAGAAGAAAAAAGGATATCAATCTTACACAACAAATAATCAAAATGGGACAGTAAGTATAGATAATGGATACTTAAAGATACCAAAGTTGAAAACAAAAATAAAGATAAAACAACACAGGCAATTTGAAGGGATTAAAAAATCAGTAACTATATCTAAAACACCAACAGGTAAATATTATGTTTCGGTATTGGCGGAAGCAGAAATTCAAACTTTACCTAAAGTAGATAATAGGGTAGGAATAGATTTAGGGTTGAGGGAATGGGAATGTTCAAATTGCCATACAAAACATGATAGGGATATAAATGCAGCAAAAAATCTACTAAAATTAGCCATGTAATATGGTCAATATGGGGATGGAACAGCCCTTTGAGCGTGGGTAATCTGGCAAGGTAGCTTGCCTTGACCACGAAGCTACCACCTCTATAGGTGGGGGTAGTTCACAGTGCTCTTACCCATTGTCAATTAGTGATATAATTTATCTGATATTTTACACTATCGATAGGGAGAGAGTATGAAGATTAGAATTATTAACACAGAAAAGATAAAAGAAAAATATGTTAAAGATGCTATACAGGAATATACTAAACGTTTAAGCGCATACTGCAAAGTAGAATATGTAGAAGCGAAAAATCCGACCAAAGAAATAACCGATAAATCATATGTAATTAAAATCGATAAAGATGGTGAGCAACTGTCTTCTGAACAATTAGCGGGGAAAATTGCGCAGTTGGGTGTAAGTGGTAATAGTAATATTACTATATTTATAGGTGTGGATAATATCGAAGCAGACTATGTATTATCTATTTCTCGGATGGATATTGATATTAATATATTGTTGATTATTATTTATGAACAAATTTACAGGTCCTACCGCATTATACATAATGCTCCTTATCACAAATAGAGCAGTTTGTTAAAATAAAATCATTATGTAGTTAAAATATACAGTAAATAACTACCATAAGAAGATTATATAGTGATTAAAATATTATACTATGATGTATAAATTTTGATATAATGATTTTATAGGGAGATAAGATATAAATTAATATATTAAAAAAGGTTTATTGTGGGGGACAAGTATGGATATTGATAAAAAGATGGGTGAGATAATAAGTATATTAAAAGGAATAAGTAATTATGATGTTGATGGTTTTGTAAATCAGTTATATTATTGGGTTAAAGAGTTAGAGTTTTTCTATAATAATGTAGTACCAAAGCAAGGTGGAGACCCAGCAAGGGCTTTTTATAAAGTAAAACCTTCACAGCGCCCTAAAGAAGGACAAGTTGCATATTTTAATTTGCGTAGAGGATATCCTAAAGAGACTTATGATGGACATTATTGTTATATTTTAAAAGACTATGGCTTTAAATATTTAGTTATTCCAACAACTTCTGTAAAAGAAGATTCTTCAAGCATGGACGAAAGATTTGAAATTGATATAAAATTAAAAGGATTTGAAAACGATAGATATACTAGATTACATATTGATGATATGAGAGTTGTAGACATACAAAGGTTAAACGAAAAAAAGAAAATATATGAACTTCAGGAGGATATTAATAAAGTTAGCGAAGTTAATGAAAAAATTAAAAAATTATTATTCTAGTTGACTTTTTCTAGTATATTGCATATAATTATAGTAGAAAATATAAATGAACTCTTAAGTGAGCAAATTTCGTAGAACCCTTGAATGGGTAAATTTAACTTGTAATTTCAAAGAACCCTTAAATGGGCAAATTTTATATATTTAAAAGAAAGAAAGGACCAGTTGGTCTTTTCTTTTTTGTATATATAATGATATTTTATCAGAAACTATTTAACAAGATGTATACAGAGTCTTTAATGGCTTCTGCTATAAAGTGTAATACAACTAGCAGAAGTAATTGGCTTAGGTTAAAAAATGAAAAGTGAAATTACTTTATTCTTATCATATAATGAATAGTCATGTATTTAGTAATACACGGTGAGCACCAATTGAAGTAATAAAAAAATACATAGAAAATCAAAGGGAGGAGGTGTAGATGTGCTTAAAGCCTATAAATATAGGATATCCCCAACAAAAGAACAACAAGAATATTTTGCTAAAGTATTTGGTTGTGTAAGATTTATATACAACAAAATGCTATCAGATAAAATAGATTATTATAAACAAACAGGAAAAATGATAAAAACAACTCCTGCAAAATATAAAAAAGAATATCCTTTTCTAAGAGAAGTAGATAGTTTAGCCCTTGCTAATGCTCAACTTAATTTAGAAAAAGCATATAACAACTTTTTTAGGGATAAAAGTATAGGTTTTCCAAAATTCAAGAAGAAAAAAGGATATCAATCTTACACAACAAATAATCAAAATAGGACAGTAAGTATAGATAATGGATACTTAAAGATACCAAAGTTGAAAACAAAAATAAAGATAAAACAACACAGGCAATTTGAAGGGATTATAAAATCAGTAACTATATCTAAAACACCAACAGGTAAATATTATGTTTCGGTATTGGCGGAAGCAGAAATTCAAACTTTACCTAAAGTAGATAATAGGGTAGGAATAGATTTAGGGTTGAGGGAATGGGAATGTTCAAATTGCCATACAAAACATGATAGGGATATAAATGCAGCAAAAAATCTACTAAAATTAGCCATGTAATATGGTCAATATGGGGATGGAACAGCCCTTTGAGCGTGGGTAATCTGGCAAGGTAGCTTGCCTTGACCACGAAGCCACCACCTCTATAGGTGGGGGTAGTTCACCCTAGACAAAATTAGGAAAATAATGTATTATAGTCAGTGGAAAAGCAAATACTAATCAGACGATTAAATACAGACAGGAGGTTAACACATGAACTGCATGGAAACCTACAAATATTGGCTTCAAAGCCCATACGTTGATGAAGAAACAAAAGCAGAATTAAGAGAGATAGAAAATAATGAAAAAGAAATAGAAGAAAGATTCTACACAAACCTGGCCTTTGGTACGGGAGGACTCAGAGGTATCATCGGCGCCGGGACCAACCGCATGAACAAATACACTGTACGTAAGGCTACCCAGGGACTAGCTGCATATATAACCAGACAGGGAGAAGAAGCAAAGAAAAGAGGGGTAGCCATCGCCTATGACTCAAGATACAGGTCGCCTGAATTTGCTATGGAATCCGCAAAGGTGCTGGCTGCAAATGGTATTAAAGCCTATGTGTTTGACGAACTCCGGCCAACTCCTGAATTATCTTTTGCAGTAAGAGAGCTGAAAGCAATTGCCGGTATCGTAATTACCGCCAGCCATAACCCGGCAAAATATAACGGCTATAAGGTCTACTGGGAAGACGGCGGACAACTTCCACCCGAAAGTGCTGATGCAGTACTTGAAGTAATCAATTCTATAGATATTTTTACCGATGTAAAGACAATGGATGAAGAAGAAGCAAAAAAACAGGGGTTCATTCAAATCATCGGAGAAGAAATAGACAGGAAGTATCTGGCTAAAGTTAAGGAACAAAGCATTAACCCTGAAATAGTAGCAAAAGTTGCTGATGACTTTAAAATAATATATACTCCTTTTCACGGAACAGGCAATAAGCCGGTTAGAAGGATTCTGGATATGATTGGCGTCAAAAATGTAATTGTAGTAAAAGAACAGGAGCAGCCTGACCCGGCATTTTCTACAGTCAAATCTCCTAATCCGGAAGAAAAAGAAGGCTTTGCCATTGCAATAGAAATGGCAAAAAAAGAAAATGTAGACCTTATCATCGGTACCGATCCTGACTGCGATCGTGTAGGTGTGGTAGTAAGAAATAAAGAAGGAGAATATGTTACCCTGACAGGTAATCAGACGGGAGTACTCCTCACCGAATATATATTATCACAGAAAAAAGAAAAAGGAACATTGCCGCTCAATGGAGTTATTATCAAGACAATTGTAACTACCGAGATGGCAAGAGCTGTTGCGCAGCATTACAATGTCGAAATCATTGATGTACTCACAGGCTTTAAATTTATCGGTGAAAAGATAAAAGAATTTGAAGAAAACGGAAACAGCAAACAATACGTCTTTGGCTTTGAAGAAAGCTATGGCTATCTTGCGGGAACCTATGCAAGAGATAAGGACGCTGTAGTAGCATCTATGTTAATTGCAGAAATGGCAGCATGGTATAAATCCAGAGGCATGTCCCTGTATGAAGGAATGCAGGAATTATATAATAAGTATGGAGTATATTTAGAAAGCCTCAAATCTATAACCCTTGAAGGTAAAGAGGGCATAGAAAAAATGAAAGCTATCATGGAGATGCTTAGAAAAGAGACGCCTAAAGAAATCAATGGTGTCAAAGTAACTGCACTAAGAGATTATAAAGTCGGTAAACGATATGATTTTGTAAATAATGCTCAAGAAGGAATTGACTTGCCTGAATCAGACGTACTTTACTTTGAATTAGAGGATAAGTCCTGGTTTGTAGTAAGACCATCAGGTACCGAGCCTAAGATAAAAATATATTTTTCAGTGGTGGCAGGCAATATCAAAGATGCTGAAAGTAAGATGCAAATTTTTAAGGATACAGTAATTACAAAGGTAAGAGGGTAAGATATAGAAGGTGTTCCTTTAAGATTAGAGGAACATCTTCTAATTTTATCAGCTTTTTATTATAAATTCATTGAAATATGTAAAATAATGATATAAAATGTAAAAAGTATCGAATGTTGTAATGTTTACACATGATATTGGTTCTATATGTGTATAAAAACACTGGCATTGTCCTGGCATATATGTTAAAATATCATTGGTTTTAAAATAAGAACGACTAACCAGGGGGTAAATCATGGAAGAAATAAGCCTGAGAGAATATGTAGAAGTCATACTGAGGGGAAAATGGATTATTGCAATCTTTACTGCTGTATGTATATTGTTAAGCAGCCTGTATGCCGTATTTATCATGGAACCTGTATATAATGCCAAAACTGTATTAATGGTATCTCCGGTAAACATAAAATCTGCAGAAGACAAAGAAAACAAATTTTCTGAACTGGTGGATTCTCTTTCTCAATACCCACAGATGACATTAGATACTTATAAGGAACAGATTAAAACCCCTGCGGTTTTAAATGCAGTTATCAAAGAATTAAAGCTTGATGAAAAATATGAAATGACGCGTTCAGACCTTGCATCCATCATTGAAGTCGAATCACCTAAAAATACGAACCTGATATATGTAAATGTAAAAAATGCTGACCCTCAACTTGCTGCAGATATTGCCAACGTTTTAAGCAATAAATATGTAGATTTTATTTCCGAAAAACTCCAGCAGCAGACCGGAAAGTCGGCAGAGTTTATCACAAAGCAGTTGGAAATGGAAAAACAGAACTTGGAGAAAGCAACACAGGAACTCACCGCTTTCCTGGCAAAACCAAGAGGTGTGGACGAATTAAAGCAGGAACTGAATTCCAAGCTTACACAGCTTACAGAGTTTAAGACAAAGATAACTCAAGTCAAGATCGATGTGGAATCTACAAGTGGTGCATTAGCCAAAGCCAGACAGGCGCTGGAAACAACGCCTAAAACCATAAAAACCACAAAATCATTGGCAAGCGATCCATTAATGTCGCAGGTAGCGGTAGAAAATTCCGGATCACAGCTTAAAAATCTGGCAGGCTTGCAAATGACCGATGAACAGTTAAATCCTGCGTACACAGATTTATTGACGGCTGTTAAAAATTATGAAATTACTTTAGCACAGTATACTACTCAATTAGATAGTCTGAAGAGGGAAATAGAGGCAAGACAAAAGGAAATAGAGCAATTGCAGGCAGAACTGGCAGAGAAAGAAAACC
The DNA here is from genome assembly GCF_002252565.1 of Petroclostridium xylanilyticum. NCBI lineage: Bacteria > Bacillati > Bacillota > Clostridia > Eubacteriales > Oscillospiraceae > Petroclostridium > Petroclostridium xylanilyticum. Next base: position 124,464 of record NZ_NPML01000018.1, on the reverse strand, counting down.
AGTTTGAAATCTTAAATCATGAAGTAGAATTGGCAAAGCAGACAAGAGATGCCTACCAGCAAAAGCTTAAAGAAGCAAATATTAAGCAATCGGCAGAAATAGGAAGATCCAGTGTAATCGTTGTATCTGATGCCCTGCCGCCGGCAAGACCGGTAAGCAATAAGAAACTTATTGTAGCCATAGCAGGCGTCTTAGGAATTATGATAAGCGTATTTGCCGTATTCTTTATGGAATACTGGAAAAGCAGCGGGAAAGACCTAGGTGTTCAAGTTGAGGGTTGAGGGATTGCAATGGGCGATGAAGAAAGAGAACAGATAATACAAAAAGTTAAAAACTATTTTAAGGATAAACATGAAGTAGTATTTGTATATATTTTTGGTTCTTATGCACGGCATAAAGAAACCGGATTGAGTGATGTGGACATTGCAATCTATTATGAAAATGATGAAATATCGCAAGATATAGAGGCGTATTTGTCTATAAAGGCGGAATTAAACAGACTGTTAAATAAAGAAGTTGACCTTGTCATTTTAAATACGGCAAAACCGCTTTTAAAAAGCAGAATTATCAATCATCATATTAAAATATTAAGCAGAAACCGTCTAGTTGAATCAGAATTCATGATACGCTCTCTTGGCGAGTATTTTGATGTAAAACCCTACCTTGATGCACAATATATAAATGTTATTACGACATTGAAAGAAGAGATAAAAAATGGTTGACCAAAGAATATTACAAAGAAAAATAGTGCAAATTAATGAATCCATACAGATGATTGCGGGATATGCACACCTTGGGTATGAGCAGTTTATAACTGATAAAGTTGTCCAAAATGTAGTTGAATATAATTTATTTATTATTATAAATCAAATGGCGGAGATCGCTAATCATATAGTTGTTGATAATGGTTACGGAACCATAGAAATGCTGAGTGATGGCTTTAGAATATTGAAACAGAAAGGATATATATCAGACAGCGAAGCTGCAACATACATCAAAATGGTTGGGTTTCGAAATATTATAGCACATCAGTATACCAGTCTGGATAAGAAAATAGTATATGATGTAATGAAAAATAAATTAGATGATATAAAAAAATTTCTTGTTATGCTGCATGATAATTTTATGTAATCAGGTTCGGGGGTTTCTCAATGCCAAACGTACAAAAGAAAACGCAAATTATCGCACAACTCAATATCGTTAGCGCACTAAGGACCATAATTTTAACAGGGCTTGCAATATTAATATTTTATCCGCCTTACGCAAGGGGATTATATTTTGATAAAGAGCTGCTTCCTTTTCATATAATGTCATTCTCTTTATTCATATTATTCTGGATCTATAAGTTTTTAAACAAAGACTATGCAGTATTCAAGACTCCATTGGACTATGCAGCCGCAGGAATGGTAGTTGTATATTTCCTGCCTATTGTGTTTACCCAGGCAGCCAATATGAGAATGGCTGTAGGGGAGTTGCTCAAGTACTGCAATTATTTTGCTATTTACCTTATCATAAGGGATACAGTAAAAAATAAGAAGGAATTATACACCCTTCTAAATATTATTGTAGCAAGTGCCGTTGGAATAGCACTTGTCGGAATTGATTCAGCAGCAGGAGAAAAAGTGGCAAGAGTAGTTGAAAATATAGTAAACGTACTTCCGGGGGTGAATTATAAGATTTTTGGGGGGTATACTTCCGGCAGAATCACATCAATGATCCAGTATGCGAATACACTGGCTTCTTACCTGCTGGCTGCCTTTATACTTTCAACCGGCTTAACCGTTTACACAAAAAATAAATTTTTAAAACATATATACACCGGAGCCTCCTTTATCTTATTATTGACTTTCATTTTTACTTATTCCCGTGGAGCATGGCTCCTTTTTCCGGCAGTTTATATATTATTCATCATCCTGCTGCGGGATGTATATCATGCGATAGAAGGTATACTTTACTCAGGTATTGCAGGTACTCTAACACTTGGTGCAGTGCCATTCTTTCATAAATTTGTAAATGCAAAAGACGTCGCAGGAATATGGAAAATAACGATAGGTGGAGCAGTTTTAGCAGTAATTCTTTCTTTTGCAATAGGATTTTTAGTAGAATTCCTGAAAAAATTCCGGAGAAAACATCTGGTAATAGCAGGAACAGTATTCATTGCAATAACTTTAATATCTATCGGGTCTTTAATAGGGTTTGCCCTTAATATAGAAAAACCTGTAGAACTGTCTCATGCCCAAAGTGAAAAAGATGGTACAAAGACTGTTGGCAAAGTAGTAGACGGTATCCAGTCCAATGTCGAGTACACCTTAAAATATGATATTGAATTTGATTCACCGGATGAAAAGAAATGGGCGTACAAGCTCATCATTGACAGCATTAATGCCGAGAAAAAAGTTCAAAACATTGTAGAAGCAACCAATATAGATTTACAAAATAATAAAGAATTAACTTTTAAAGCACTGGAAGATACCGAAAAGATTAATATAAAGATACAAAATCACTATGCCAATACCTATGTCAAACTGCAAAACGTGACACTGACCAACCATGCAAATAATCAGCAAAAAAAGGTAATATTCAGATACAAATATATACCCGATACAATTGTAGCAAGAATTAATGACATCAATACTGAAACGCAAAGCGTTACGGAAAGGGCAGTATTCTATAAGGATTCACTAAAGATCATAAAGGACAGGCCTGTCTTGGGAGCCGGTGGCGGCGGATGGGCTGCATTGAACTTTATGTACCAGTCCTATATGTACTGGTCCACCCAGGCCCATAACTACTTCATACAGGTGTGGATAGAAACCGGAACGTTGGGATTATTAGTACTTCTCTCTTTTGTAGGGCTGCTTCTATTCACTATTTACAGATTTAAGACGCAAAATAGAGAAGCAGGCGAAAATAGTATACTCGTTGCAACATTAGCTGCAGCGGTGCTATCCCTTTTAGCACACAGTGCCATAGACTTTGACCTGTCACTGGCAGCAGTATCCCTGATGCTGTGGGAGCTGATAGCATGCCTCATTCTTATAACAAAAGATCTATTTGAAATAAAACACTATACACTCAAACGGTATCGATATGAGATTGCAGGTGCAGGCATAGTTTCAGCTGCTATTCTTTTCGCAGTAATAAGCCTGCAAAGCGGTTATGCCAATGCACAAGCTGCTGTACAGAAGGTAAAGCAGAATGACCTGAAATCAGCCGTGAAATATTTTGAAAAAGCAGTAAAGCAAGATCCTTTTACTGCTTCCTATAAAATTGATTTGGCCAAGCTGTACAACAATCTATCGGTTAAAGAAAAAGATGGAAAAAAACAGGTAGTAAACCAAGAACAATTTGAAAATGCGGAAAAGATGGTACAGAAAGCCTTAAAACTGGAGCCGTACAATTCCCAGTTATATGCCCATGCAGCCTCCATTGCAATGGGGAGAGGAAAGATAGAGGAAGGCTTGAAGTATATAGATAAAGCTATACAGGTACAACCGCTTAGAGCACAAAACTACCAGCAAAAAGCCGATGTTTATTTCCAGATAGGGGTAAACAATCTCAATGCAAAAAAATACAATGAGGCCGAGAAGGCTTTTAAAGAAGTGTTGAATATTCCTGTGGTGATGAAGGAGATAAATAAGAAGATATTGAAGCCTATATCCCTTACGCCGGAAACGATGGAGTATATAGAAAGATCGGACTGGTTGCTGAGGAATTATAAAGATCCCGAGAGTGTAAGGAAGTTCAACAGACTGGTATTCAATGCGTATATGGATGCGGATACCAATGGGGATGGGCTGCCGGATTCATGGTGGTCTTGGAAAAATAAAGGATCACAATTGCAAATTAACATAATAAATGAGAATGCCATAAGAATTGCGAATACTGGAAATGTTGAAGGTATTGTACTTACAAGAAAATTTTCCTTACAACCGCAAAAAAAATATATGTTAGAAATGAAAATAAAGGGTGAGTTAGAAAGTGATAAAACCTTTGAAGTATTTATGATAAGTGAGAAAGGTGAGCAGGTACAATTTCGTGCTAATATTCTTAGACCGAATTTGTCTTGGGAAAAACATTATTTTGAATTTATCACTACTAAAGATATAAAGGATGGAAAACAATTTATTAGGTTTGATCATAATGGTAATGATAAAGGTTATGTAGAGATTTCAGATATAATGTTATACCAATTAGATTAAAAGTAAGTAGATAATCAATTAACCTAATAAACTTAAACTAAGTAATAAGTACAATGATTGTTAGAGGTTAAAGAATATTGATACTAATAAAGAAAATTATGATAGATATAGACATATATTAACTAAGTTGAACATATAGGCGCAAAATACACTTTTACTTTAAATATTAATAGTATATTTTGTTGTACTGAATAATTCTAGGAGGAATTTTTTTGACTTTAAAAAAAATATCAATATCTGTATTTGTACTGTCTATGTTCACAGTTCTAAATAGAGCTTTAAATTTTGTAGTACAAAGTATAAGAGCGGAGCAGTATGGTACATCTAAAGCTAATGATTATTATTTAATAGCTCTTTTAATTCCAACAATAATTACTTCAAGTATTTTATCTATCAGAAATGTATTGATACCATATTTTACAAAATATGAAAATGTACAACAACAAAAAGCCATAAGCTCATTGATATTTGTATTTTTAATAGTGTCAGCAGTAATAAGTCTAATATGTATATTTTTTAGCAATTTTATTGTTAATATTATAATGATTAATAGTATAGACGGGGATAAATATCTTGTAGCTAATATGCTTAGAATACTATCAATTATCATAGTTTTTATAACTTTGTCAAATATTATCCAAATATACTATATAGCCCAGACAAAACATTTTTTATATTCTATGGCTGCATTTATAAATAGCTTAACAATATTGATAGGAATGTTTTTATTTAGTGGACGTTATGGTATTAATGCGTTAATTTATTCAACTATTGCAGGGGCAATAATTCAATTTATAATCTTATTTATAAGTTTATTATTCAGTGGATTAAGAATTAGTAATTTTTTTAATATAGAATATTTTAAATTGTTAAGTAATGGTTTTTCAGTAACAATATTTGCTTCACTAGTTGGAAACTTAAACTTGGTTGTTGACAAATTCTTTGGAATATCTTTGGCTGAAGGGAGTGTTTCTATAATTGATTATGCCTTTAGAATATTGTATTTGCCAAAATCTTTTATTATTGAACCTATTTTAACAGCTATATTTCCTATAATGTCAAGTATGATTCATGAAAAGAATAATCAAGAAAATATACATTTAAGTAAGTTTTTGAATATTATTATATGGTTAGTATTGCCTATTTGCATAGTAATTTTTATATTTAGTAAAGAAATAGTTGCTATACTGTATATGAGAGGTTCTTTTAATATAGATGATACAATAAAAACTTCAAAAGTATTGATGATTTATGTACCTACTTTGTTGTTGTCATGTATTAATTCAATAATGCTTCAAATGTTTTTTTCTAAAGGCATCAATAAAATTATTTTACATCTTGAGTTAATAATGTTGATTGGAAATATAATTGGTAATTATATTTTTGTTAAAATTTTTGGAATTTTCGGGTTAGCGGTTGCAACTGTTCTTTCAACATTATTAGGAACAATTTATCTTATCAAAAAATACTTTAAATGTTTTAGTAAATCATCATTTAATATTTTAAATATTGAAAAAATTATCTGGTCATCAGTAATTTTTTTAATTTTAATCTTAATAGCAAAACTATATATTTTTAATAACATTGATTTAACATCTTATTATCTTAAAGCAATAGTTCTTTTTTTAACTACTGGATTATGCTGGTTAGCATTTTTTATTATTAATGTTTGTAAAAAAGAGATGTGTTCATTAATAATTTATGGATATGCAAACAAATTTATTAGTAATATAATGTCAAATTATTCAACAAAAAGTAAATAATATAAATTTGAAATGGGTTATCCACTAATGAAAGGTGACAAGGAGTTTCATGTTTAATCATTTTAGTTTGTATGTAAAAAAGAATAAAATGCAATTTTCTTTCTTAATTTTTGGATTAATTGCAGTAATATTATCTTTACTAAATATTAAAATTGGAATTGCATTGGTAGTTAGCTTAAGTTTTATTTTCTTGATAACATTAGATATAAGATATATTTTACATGCATTACTTTTTTCTTTTTGTTTTACTATTCCTATTATTAAAACAAATTTTGGTCCAAGTATTTTTATACGTTTAGATGATATTTTTTATTTTATAGTTCTAATATCTTTTTTATTAAAGATGCTTACAAGAAAAATTGTTTTAAGGAAAAATAAGCTTTTCTATCCCATAGTGTTTTATGTATTTGCTATAATTATGTCTTTAGCAAGTGTATTTCAATATAATGATGCTACAGCAATAAAATATGCTATTTATCATGTTTTTAAAATTAGTCAATATTTTTCCATATTTATATTCGTGCAGACTTTTATAGAAGATAAAGATATTAAAAATTATTTAAAAATTGTATGGATTTCAGGTTTATTTACTTCAATAATAGGCTTATTACAAAAATATTCAATATTAGCTGCCTATACTTACGAATATGCTAAAATAGGCAAAAATATTACCGGAGATCAGTATACAAGCGGTATTACAGGATATTTATCTTTTCACTATGCTTATCTAGGTATATATATGATGATAGTAATTTTTGTTACTTTAGCACTTTTTGAAAGTAGCAAAAACTTTTTAGTAAAAATATGTTATTTATCTAGCATTATATTATTTATAGTAATAATCATTTATTCGTATTCTATGGCAGCCATTGGAGTATTTATAATTTCGTTATTCTTATTTATTATGTCTAATAAAAAATATAGAAAATATATTATATTTCTTCTTCCAATTACTATTATATATATATATATATTGTTACAGAATAGCAACTTATTTTTATACATTAATAAGATTTTTTCAAGAGATATAAGTAGTACTACTTTAGGAAGTAGATTCATTATTTGGTATAAATTTTTTCAGTACTATCCTGATAGTTTATTACAATTATTTTTTGGAGTAGGTTTTATGGGTTTTAGATACTTTTTATATCCTACAACCGGTGGCTGGGGAGCACATAATAATTTCTTAACAGTACTTGGTGAAACAGGCATTATAGGATTGATATCCTTTATAATTTTGCTTATCAAAATATATATGTATATTTTGAAGAATTATAAAAAAAGTACAATTCCATTACTAAAAAAATATAATTATTGTCTAATATTTGCCTATACAGGAATACTAATTACTTTAATAACCCAGGAAACGTTTTCTGTAGTTTCTTCATTTGCAAGCTTCTTAGGTTTTTTCATGTTTTTGCTTGGTTTATCTAGAGGGGATACTGTGTTAGATATTGAAGGGAATGAATGAAAAGATGCAAGCTGAATTATCAAATGGAGCAAAAATATTGTATTTAATAAATTCTTTAGGCTTAGGGGGAGCAGAGAATTTATTAGTGACTACATTAAAACACTTAGATAGAAAAAGATTTCAAGTAGATGTCTGCTGTCTTAGGCGGAGTGAACCTCTCAAACAAGAAATAGAAAACATGAACATAAAAATTTATGATTTTAAAGCGCCACCTTTTAAAATTAGTGATATCAAAATAATGGTATATTGTATTAAGAAATTAAGAAAACTTGTTAAAGAAGAAAAATATGATATTGTTCATACACACTTATACGAGTCGAGTATTATTGCACGCTTTGCAACTTTTGGCTTGAAGACTCGGATTGTAACCACAATTCATAGTACTGACCCCTGGCTAGAGAGTACAGCCTTAAAAGATAAGATTAAAAAGTATATAGAGTATTTTTCCTTAAAAGTAAAACCTACGGTTAATATTGCAATTTCTAAGGCAGTTAAACATTATTATCTAAAAAATTTTGAGTTTCTTAAAAAAGATATAAGACTTGTATATAACTTTATTGATTATGATAAATTTAAATATGCCCACAAAGCTAAGTTAAATATTGATAGCGCTAAGAAAGTCGTTTTAACAATTGCAAGATTTTATGAAGAAAAAGGACATATTTATTTAATTAAAGCCTTCTATAAGCTTATTACAGAATACAAAGTAGATGACTATATCTTGTTACTAGTAGGTGGTGGCCCACTATTAGAACAGGTGAGGGATTTATGTAGTGAATTATGCATATCAGAAAAAGTAGTTTTTCTTGAAGAAAGAAAAGATATACCTAATATATTACATTATTCAGATGTATTTGTACTGCCCTCATTGTATGAAGGTTTCGGGATAGCAATTGTTGAAGCAATGGCTGCAAATAAACCTGTTATTGCGACTACTGTAGGTGGAGTACCTGAAATAATAGAAGATGGAGTTAATGGGTTATTAGTACCACCAGGGAATGTAGAAGCACTTACACAATCAATGTTAAAGTTGATAAGAAATCAGCAGTTAAAGCAAAAGCTTATAGAAAATGCAGCAATTAAAGTAAAAGATATGTTTAGTGCTGAAATAAATGTAAAAAAAATAGAAAAAATTTATATGGGAGTGCTCAAAAATGAATATTAATGATCCTCTAGTTAGTGTGATTATTCTAACATGGAATAGAAAAGAAGATACTTTAGAATGTATAGATTCAATTTACAAACAGTCCTATAAAAACATTGAAATAATAGTTGTAGATAATGCTTCTACAGATGGAACCCCACAAGCAATAAAAAAGACTTATCCAGAAGTAAAATTAATACACTTACCTCATAACTTAGGATGTCCAGAGGGAAGAAATGTAGGTATAGTAAATTCCTCAGGGGAGATTTTATTTTTTCTGGATAATGATGCAATTATTGAGCCACACAGTTTAAACAAGATAGTTACTAGAATTACTGCGGAAGAGAAGCTTGGAATAGTACAGGCGAAAATTATAGAAGATCCTAGCAAATTTTATGTAGATATATCTGATAAAGAGAGATACACTCATTTGTTTTCTGGAGGGGCAAGTGCTTTTAAAAAAGAAGTATTTGATAAAGTTGGCCTATATCCAAACGATTTTTTTGGACAAGCAGAGGAGAGTGATCTTGCTTTACGTGCGCTAGAGTATGGTTATAACATTTTATATTTTCCACAAGCAATTATCTTTCATAAAGCGTCACATGAACAGAGAAATAGAAAAAAAATTATAAAGAGACAGTTTTTTAATGATATTAGGGTAGCATGGAAATACTATCCTATCCATATTGCTCTTTTACAAACAATTGGAAAAACAATCATATATATATATGATTCGCTAAAAAATAATAATTTATTTTTTGTTTTTGACTGCGTTATATTAATAAATGTTATCGTACAATCTTTACGTAAAAGAACACCAGTTTCAAAGAAAACTCTTCTCAAAAGGAAGCAGCTAAAGTCAAATATTAGAGATAGATAATAAATGATAAAGGTGGCAAACATGATGAGTTTGGAGACTACTTGCTCAAAAATATATGAAAATGAAAGTTTAGGAAAAGTTGATCTGTGTATAAGAAAGTGGTCTACTAATAGATATGAAGGTATTTTGTTTTGTGCAGGAAATGGAAATAGTGTATTAGATATTGGATGCGGAATGGGACAGTCCTTTATAATCTAAGGCATAGGTATAAAAAGCTTTATGGAATTGAACTTGCAAGTTCCAGGGTAGAGCATGCAAAACAAGCACTTAAAGCATATAAACATTTAATATTAAATCGCAATATTCAAGAGTATATCGAAGAGTTAAATGACAATTTTTTAGACTGTGTCTTGATATCAGATACAATTGAACATATACCAGATATATTTAGGGCGATGATTGAAATCAATAGGATTTTAAAACCAGGAGGTAGAATAGTCATTAACACACCTAATGTAGCCTATATAAAAAATAGGATTAAACTGCTTTTAGACATATTTCCTACTACTTCTTTTCTGTGTTAAAAAAACTATTGCGAAAGTATAATTTTTATAATAGTTAAAGGTTTGGTTTCGGGCGGTTTGGAAGACTTCATAATCTGTATCCAAGCTTGCTGAGCAGTTCATGTCAAATGGTAGCATATAAAAAAATTAATATTAGTGTTATTTTGAAAAAGGAGTTGCTATGAGAATACTTGATTCACACGAATTTATTGAATTATATAGAGGACATAAAGACCTAATATTAGGTTATCTTTTAAGTAAAAAGTATAATGATGAGTATATATTTCTTTGTCCTAAGATTAATAGCTATGCTGATGAAAAGCTGTTTAATCAAAAATACTTTCAGATTAATAATGTAGAAAAGATATTAGGATATATACCAGAAAACCTTAAGTTTGTTTTTTATAGTTCGATTCGATTATATAAAAAAATAATTTATTTCAAAAAGGTAGAGTCTACGAATTTTTTTCAAATTCCTATAGGATATATTTCTAAAGTTAAAAAGATAAAACCGGATATTATTTTCGAATCAAATTACACAACACTAACTCCTAGAAGTTATTTAAACTTTATAGCCAGTAAGTTATTTAATATTCCTGTTGTATGGATAGATTGTGCTGATGGTGGAAGAATGATGGCTTTTAGGTGGATAGAAAAAATTGTAGCAAACAATGTATCAAAAATTATAACTTATAGTAATGGAGGCAAAGAAAGACTAATTAACAAATATAATCTTGATCCTAATAAAATTATAGTAAAGCCAAAGCCTATTGATTTAGATAAATTTGTATTTACTGAAAGAAGTACAAATAAAAAAATATTTAATATTGGGTATGTTGGTAGATTAGCAGAAAATAAAGGATTTGATACATTCATAGACATAGCTTGCCGATATATTAAAAATAAGCAGTTAGGCTTTACGGCGATAGGAGAGTTTACTAGTGAATTTGAGAGAGAAAAGTTGATACCGCGTATTCCTCAGAATTTAAAATTGATGGGTCATATAAGCAATAAAGATATGCCACTTCAATATAGTAAAATTGATTTGATAGTAATTCCTAATATGACTAATCCGCCTGCTTTTACTACTGTACTTGCGGAAAGCATTGCATCTGGAATTCCTTGTATTATAGGCATTAAAGGATATGAACAGTATATACCTGTAAGTGAGCAGGATGCGTGTTTTATTGTTAATCCTAAAAATGTCGGAGAAATTAGTAAATTAATTGACGTGCTAATTGACATGCCTTTACAGGATTACAATGAATTAAAGAAGAAGGCAAGAAAGTTTGCAGAGAAAGAGCTATCTTGGGTTACTCAGTTACCTTTTTATCGGAAAGTTTTTGCAGAAGCTATAGCTATGCATAGATAATATATATTTTTATTTATTGTTAGAAAAAGGTGAATACTATGAAGATTTTGATGGTAAATAAGTTTCTTTATCCTAATGGAGGAAGTGAAACTTATATGTTTCAATTGTCTGACTATTTAATGAAGCAGGGAAATGAAGTTGAATTTTTTGGAATGTTTGATGAAAGAAATATTGTAGATACAGATCCTGAATTATTAGTAAATAATATGAACTTTCATAAGAGGTCTATAAAACACTTAGTTTATCCTTTTAAGATTATTTATTCACGAGAGGCAAGAATAAAAGTAAAGCAGGTAATTGAAAGATTTAAACCTGATGTAGTTCATTTAAACAATTACAATTTTCAAATAACTCCTTCAATAATTTATGAATTTAGAAAATATGGTATTCCTGTAGTCCAGACAATTCATGACCCTGCTATCGTGTGCCCTGCGCATTCACTATATAACTTCCAGACTGGTGAGATTTGTGAAAAATGTAAAGGTAGGAAGTATATAAATTGTATTAAAACAAAATGCATACATGGATCAATAGTAAGAAGTATACTTGGTGCATTTGAAGGATTTTTATATTATAAGCTAAAAACCTATGACTATGTTAATACGTTTATTTGTCCAAGTCAGTTTATTGCTGATAAAATAATAGAATTTGGCATAGACAGAGACAAGATTAAAGTATTGCATAATTTTATAGGAAAGATACCTGGAAATAAACAAGTAAATAAAAAAGACCATGTGCTTTATTTTGGTAGACTATCTCGCGAAAAAGGGATTAATACACTCTTGAAAACAATAGATAAATTAAAAAATATTAAATTTATTGTTGCTGGTGGAGGACCATTAGAAGTTGAACTTACAAAGCACCCTAACCTTGAATATGTAGGATTTAAGTGTGGAGAGGAATTGACAAAACTTATTCAAGATAGTTTATTTACAGTATATCCATCAGAATGGTATGAGAATTGTCCAATGTCTGTACTGGAGTCGCAAGCCTTAGGTATTCCTGTTATAGGTGCAAAAATAGGAGGTATTCCTGAACTTATAGAGGATGGTGTTGATGGATTATTATTTCAACCTGGGAATGATTTAGACTTGCTTGAAAAAATTAAATATTTATATAATAATAGAGATATTTTGAATCAATTTTCATTTAAGTGTAGAGAGAAAGTAAGACGATTTTCTATAGACCTATATTATGATAAGATTATGAACATATACAATGAAGCAATTCATAGAAAAGAGGGCAGGTAAATGGAAGCTTTAATAGCTGTTACTTATAAATGTAATGCAAAGTGTTATATGTGTAATACATGGCAATTTCCAAGTAAAAGTGAAGAGGAAATAACTGCACAAGACATAGAAAAAATACCTTCAAGTTTAAAATTTGCAAATATTACAGGAGGAGAGCCTTTTCTAAGAAAAGATATAGAGGACGTAATTGCTATTGTTTTGAAGAAAACAAAAAGACTTGTTGTTAGTACAAATGGATATTTTACAGAAAGGATAGTTGATGTAGCAAAAAAGTATCCGAATATAGGAGTTAGAGTTAGCATTGAGGGATTACCTAGTTCAAATGATGATTTAAGAGGAATAAAAGATGGATTTGATCATGGATTAAGAACACTTCTTAAACTTCATGAATTGGGTTTAAAAGATATTGGATTTGGAATAACGGTATCGGATAGAAATGCAAAGGATTTAAATGAACTCTATACATTAGCAGAAATGATGGGGCTGGAATTTGCAACTGCTACAGTTCATAATTCATATTATTTTCATAAATTTGATAACAAAATTGAAGATAAGGAAATGGTAATTCAAGAATTTAGAAAATTGGAGCAGAGGATGTTAAGGAGCAAAAATCCTAAAGAGTGGTTTAGGGCGTACTTTAATGAAGGATTAGTAAATTACATTAGAGGAAATAACAGATTCCTCCCATGTGAGATGGGAACTGATGTGTTTTTTATGGATCCATTTGGTAATATTAAACCATGCAATGGTATGGATATGTCAATGGGCAATATTAAAGAAAAAACATTTGATGAAATCTGGAATGGTGAAGAAGCTAAAGAAGTCCGAGAAGCTGTTAAAAACTGTACTAAAAACTGTTGGATGGTTGGTAGTGCAGCTCCTGCCATGAAAAAATCTATTTTGCTTCCAATAAGGTGGATTTTAAGAAATAAATGGCGAAAGGAGATCTGTGATTAGTATGAAGATAGCAATGATTGGACAAAAAGGTGTTTCTTCTAGAGCTGGTGGAATAGAGATTCATGTAGAAGAGATAGGAAAACGTTTGGCAGGTATGGGGCATGAAGTTTATATTTATACGAGACCGCATTATACTGATGTGAGTTTAAAAGAATACAAAGGTATGAAATTGATACCGCTACCTACTATAAATAGTAAACATCTGGACGCAATAACTCATACTTTTATATCCTCAGTACATAGCTTGTTTAAAGAGTTTGATATTATTCATTATCATGCTATTGGTCCCTCTACTATGAGCTTTATTCCTAGAATATTTGCTCGCAAGGTTGTGTGTACTATTCACGGATTGGATTGGAAAAGAGAGAAGTGGGGAAAGTTTGCTAAAATGTATTTGAAGTTGGGAGAAATAGCAGCTTGTAAGATACCGCATGAAACTATAGTTGTATCTAATACTTTGAAAAAATATCTTTATGATAAGTATAAGAGAGACAGTCAATTTATACCTAACGGTGTAAATACGCCACTAAAAAAAGAACCTGAAATAATAAAAAATAAATACGGATTACAAAAAGATGGATATATTCTTTTTTTGGCAAGGTTAGTTCCAGAAAAAGGTGTACATTACCTGCTACAAGCTTATAATAAAATATTAACTAATAAGAAATTAGTCATTGCAGGGGGCAGCAGTCATTCAAGCGACTATGAGCAAAAGTTAAAAAGTTTGGCAGGTAATAATAAAAATATTATTTTTACAGGTCATGTTCAAGGACAAGAATTAAGTGAATTATTTACAAATGCATATGTATATGTTTTGCCCTCTGAAATAGAGGGGCTACCAATAAGTTTATTAGAAGCTCTGAGTTATGGACAATGTTCTATTGTAAGCAATATTGATGAAAACCTAGAGGTAATAGAGGATAAAGGCTTTACATTCGAGAACAAGAACTATGTAAACTTATCTCAGATTTTATCTTTTTTGGTTAATAATCCTGATGAAGTTTATAAAAAAAGAAAATTAGTAGAGGAATATGTTTTGACAAAATATAATTGGGACTCCATTAGTAAGCAGACTGAACAACTATACATGAAAATCTTAAAAGAGGTTTTCTAAATATTTATAAATATAAATAATTTAAACTCTCAACTAATTTTTACGTAAATTTGTTGTAAAAACCGTAAAAATATATATAAAAATAACTATATATAAAAAGGGGCTAAAATGTAAAAGTGGAGGATAACTGATGGATAGGGGGACATTAAGTTTTATTAAAAGAATTACAATTCTTATAGATATCATACTTACAGGTATGTCATTTTTTCTAGCATATTATCTAAGGAATCATTGGTTTGCTAAAAACTATAGCAGAATAGGAACATTGAATCAATACCTGTGGGTTCTTTGGGTGATGCTATCTCTCTGGCCAATTTGTCTTTATATTTTTGGTAATTATGAGTTAAAAAATAAAGAATCTTTTTTCTCTATTTTTTTAAAATTATTTTCTTCTATAGCACTTGCGGTAATTACAATTGCAGCAATTTTCTATTTTATGAAAGACAATAGCTTCAGTAGACTATTTTATGGGATTTTTGCGGTAGTGAATTTTATTCTTTTAGCTATTGAACGACTAGGTATCAAAATTGTTTTCCATTATGCCAATAAGACAAAAAGAAATCATAAAAGAATATTGATTGTAGGAACTGATTTGCTTGCACATCAGTTTACTCGGTATGTTGAAGATAATTCAAATCTATTAATTGACATTATTGGGTATGTAAAAGTAAATGATAAGGATGAATATAACAAAGAATTAAATGTACTTGGAAATATTAATAATATCATATCTATTATAAGAAAGTATGTAATAGATGAAGTTGTATTAGCAATACCAAAAGATTCATTTAACAAGATAGAACCTTATGTACTTGAATGTGAAGCAATGGGAATTACAATGAATATGATTGTAGACTTATTTGATTTTAAAATAGCAAAAACTAAAATTGGTACGATTGGAGAGTTGCCTGTAGTTACTTTCCATACAGTTTCATTAGATGAATGGCAGTTGTTTTTAAAAAGGCTCTTGGATATTGCCGGAGGGCTTGTGGGAATTATAATTACGGCTATTGTGTTCATTTTTGTAGCGCCTGCCATACTTATTGAATCTCCTGGTCCCATTTTCTTTTCACAAAAAAGAGTTGGGAAGAATGGAAGGATTTTCAAATGTTATAAATTCCGCTCAATGTATATGGATGCCGAAGAAAGAAAAAAGGAACTCATGGCTAAGAATGAGATGAATGGAGCAATTTTTAAAATTAAAGATGATCCACGAATTACTAAAGTCGGTAAATTTATACGTGCTACCAGTATAGATGAACTTCCGCAGTTTTGGAATGTATTAAAAGGTGATATGAGTCTTGTGGGGACAAGACCTCCTACATTGGACGAGGTTGAGAGATATAAACATTATCACTGGAGAAGACTCAGTATAAAACCTGGTATTACAGGAATGTGGCAGGTAAGCGGTAGAAATGCAATTAATGATTTTGAAGAAATCGTAAAACTGGATACAGCATATATAGACAATTGGTCGATATGGTTGGATATAAAATTAATTTTTAAAACTGTAGGTGTTGTTTTATTAAGAAAAGGCGGAGCATATTGAATGAGTATCATAAAAAACTGACACATTAAGCTATTTGGCAATCCTTTTTGCACTACAAATGCAGAAAGGATTAATATTTACTTGTTAAAACCAACAACAGTTTGGCACATGGTAGATTTACAATAGATGGAATGTATGATAAAATGGATATAGATGCCCATAATAAGGGAAATCATGAAGATGGATGCTGTTGCATTGGATATCCTTGATATTAGTAATATAATGGAAGGGGGTATACTGTGAATCGATATGCTGTTATCATGGCCGGAGGAGGCGGTACCCGTTTCTGGCCTTTAAGCCGTCAGACTACACCTAAGCAGGTACTTAACATCAGTGGAAATGATGTAATGATTAATGAAACGATTAAAAGATATGATGGAATTATACCCTTTGAACATTCATTTATTGTAACAAATCAAGTACAGGAGAAATTGATAAAAGATGTGCTCTTGGAATATGTACCGCATGATAACATACTGGTAGAACCGGCCGCAAGAAATACGGCTCCGTGTATTATATATGCTGCGCTGGTTCTGATGAAGAAATATGGAGATGGAGTAATGTGTGTGTTTCCGTCTGACCACTATATTACTGATGGGCAAGGTTTTACCAATATATTGGAAAAAGCTGCGGTTTTGGCTGAGCAAACGGATAAATTAATAACAATTGGAATTAAACCGACATTTCCTTCTACAGGATATGGATACATTAATTTCAACAAATACAAGCCTTATGGCGAAGACGTATTTGAAGTATTGGAATTTGTAGAAAAGCCTAACTTTGATAAGGCAAAGCAGTATATAGCTTCAGGGAATTATCTATGGAACAGTGGTATGTTTGTATGGAAAGTATCGGTTATTATTGAAAACTTTAAACGGTTTCTGCCCAGAATTTATGACCGTATCCGGGAATTTACAGAGTTTATTGGCACGGATAAGGAAAAAGAAGTCCTGGAACAGATTTACCCCACGCTTCAGAACATCTCCATCGATTTCGGAATCATGGAGCGCTCCAATGAAGTGCTGGTAATCCCGGGAGACTTTGGCTGGAATGATGTGGGCAGTTGGGATGCCCTTGGGGCTATCTTTCCGCCTGATGAGAACGGCAACATCGTAAGAGCGGATTACGTCGGGGTGGATACAAAGAACTGCATTGTGTACGGCAGTGGGAGGTTGATTGCCACTGTCGGACTGGAAAATATGATTATAGTTAATACGGATGATGCACTGCTTGTTTGTCCTAAGGATAAAGCACAGGATGTCAAAAAAATTGTGGACAGATTGAAGGAAGAAAAAAGAACAGAATATCTATAATTTGAGTTAGAGAAAAGGTAAAGAATCATGAGAATATGAATCTATCACTCACAGGAGGGCAGCTATGAGGATTAGTGTATTTGGTACAGGTTATGTAGGTCTTGTGTCCGGCGTGTGTTTTGCTGATTTTGGGTCCAATGTTATCTGTGTAGATGTTAATAAAGAAAAAATTGATTTGCTTAATAGCGGAGGGATTCCTATTTATGAACCGGGATTGGAGACTTTTTTGGAGCGTAACAGGCAAAACAACAGGATTGAGTTTACAACGGACAAGCAGTATGCGGTAGAAAATTCAGAAGTTATTTTTATTGCCGTTGGGACGCCGCCGGCAGCAAACGGAGAAGCAGATTTGTCTTATGTATATCAAGTAGCTGCTGATATCGGGAAGTACATGAATGAATACAAGGTAGTGGTAGATAAAAGTACGGTACCCATCGGAACTGGGCAGCAGGTAAAAAGGATTATTCGTGAACAGTTGGAATCAAGAGGCGTAAATTATGAGTTTGATGTGGTATCCAACCCTGAATTTTTAAGGGAGGGTAAAGCGCTTCAGGATTTTACCCATCCTGACCGGGTGGTACTGGGAGTGGAAAGTGAAAAAGCGGCAGAAATTATGAAAAAGGTATACAGGCCCCTTTACCTTAATGAGACCCCGTTTATTGTGACAAATATTGAAACGGCCGAGATGATCAAGTATGCTTGCAATGCATTTTTGGCAACAAAGATTACTTTTATCAATGAAATTGCAAATCTCTGTGAAAAGGTAGGCGCCAATGTACAGCAGGTGGCAAAGGCGATGGGAAGGGATGGACGCATCAGCCCCAAGTTTTTACATGCCGGCCCGGGTTATGGGGGAAGCTGCTTTCCCAAGGATACAAGGGCATTGGTAGAGATAGGCAGGAAATATGGATGCAGGATGTCACTGGTTGAGACAACCGTTGAGGCAAATGAAAGACAAAAGCATCTCATGGTGGATAAAATCAAAAACCAGGTGGGAGATTTAAAAGGTAAAACGATAGGGGTTCTGGGGCTGACATTCAAGCCGGAGACCGATGATATGCGGGAAGCTCCGTCTATTGCCATTATAAATGATTTGGTTGCTGAAGGAGCCAGAATAAGGGCTTATGACCCGGAAGGCATGAAGGAAGCGAGAAAAGTTTTTGCCGATATAGAGGAGAATATCCGGTATTGTAAACACGCATATGATGTGGCAGAAGGCTCTGATGCACTGGTAATTGTAACTGAATGGCATGAATTTAGAAATATGGATTTGGTGTTATTGAAAAAGCTGCTTAATAAGCCTTTATTTTTTGATCTAAGAAATATTTATATCAAACATGAAGTAGAAGCCATGGGCTTCAAATATTTTGGTGTTGGAGTTTAGTAATTGATTTAAAGGCGGTATTTTTGGAATTAAACCGACATTTCCTTCTACAGGATATGGATACATTAATTTCAACAAATACAAGCCTTATGGCGAAGACGTATTTGAAGTATTGGAATTTGTAGAAAAGCCTAACTTTGATAAGGCAAAGCAGTATATAGCTTCAGGGAATTATCTATGGAACAGTGGTATGTTTGTATGGAAAGTATCGGTTATTATTGAAAACTTTAAACGGTTTCTGCCCAGAATTTATGACCGCATCCGGGAATTTACAGAGTTTATTGGCACGGATAAGGAAAAAGAAGTCCTGGAACAGATTTACCCCACGCTTCAGAACATCTCCATCGATTTCGGAATCATGGAGCGCTCCAATGAAGTGCTGGTAATCCCGGGAGACTTTGGCTGGAATGATGTGGGCAGTTGGGATGCCCTTGGGGCTATCTTTCCGCCTGATGAGAACGGCAACATCGTAAGAGCGGATTACGTCGGGGTGGATACAAAGAACTGCATTGTGTACGGCAGTGGGAGGTTGATTGCCACTGTCGGACTGGAAAATATGATTATAGTTAATACGGATGATGCACTGCTTGTTTGTCCTAAGGATAAAGCACAGGATGTCAAAAAAATTGTGGACAGATTGAAGGAAGAAAAAAGAACAGAATATCTATAATTTTAACATGCGCATTAAGATATTTGGCAATCCTTTTTGCACTACAGATGCAGAAAGGATTAATATTTATCCATTGACACGAACAAGTGTTTGATATATGGTGGATTTACAACAGATGGAAGATGTGATAGAATGGAAAGGAAAAAATCATGAAAATGGACGCTATTGCACTGGACATCCTGGCATTAGATATCCTTGATATTAATGATATATCAGAACTTAGAAAATATTTATACTAAAGGAGTGAAGCAAATGCCACTGCCATCAAAAAACGAATATAACAATTACACTTACGGAGATTATTTGGCCTGGCCGGAAGATGAAAGATGGGAAATTATTGATGGCATACCATACATGCAGGCAACTCCTTCAAGAATTCATCAGGAAATATCAGGAGAACTGTTTTCACAAATTTATAACTATTTAAAAGCAAAACCTTGCAGAGTTTACCATGCGCCTTTTTGTGTACGATTACCAAAAGGCGATGAGAAAGATGAAAAAGATATAAAAACAGTGGTAGAGCCTGATATCGTTATCGTGTGTGACCAGTCTAAACTTGATGATAAAGGGTGTAAAGGAACACCGGACATGATTATTGAAATTTTATCCCCCTCTTCAGTTAAGAAAGACAGGCTTGAGAAGTTTAATAAATATGAAAAAGCAGGTGTAAAGGAATACTGGATTGTCGAGCCGGAAGGAAAGCTTGTCAGTGTCTTTATTCTTGAAAATAATAAAAGATATGGAAGACCTGAAATTTATTCAGAAGAGGATAAAGTGAAAGTAAGTCTGTTTGAAGATTTAGTAATTGATTTAAAGCCGGTATTTAATGATTAGATTAAAATATATAAAATAATTGGAAGGAAGTCTGAGATGAAGATTATGGTTACAGGGGGAGCCGGGTTTATTGGCTCCCATATTGTTGATAAGTTAATTGAAGGTGGACATGAGGTAGTGGTGGTGGATAATCTGTCTACTGGTAATATTGAAAATATAAACGGACGTGCTGCCTTTTATAATATAGACATTAGAGATCAGGAACTTTACCGTATATTTGAATTGCAAAAGCCGGGAATTGTTATTCACCATGCAGCACAGATAGATGTGCAGATGTCCATCAGACAGCCGGCCTTTGATGGAGATGTGAATATTTTGGGAACTGTTAACATTCTTGAACAATGTGTAAAATACGGTATAAAAAAGATTATCTATGCGTCATCCGCTGCGGTATATGGTGTCCCGAACTATTTGCCGGTGGATGAGAATCATGCTGTCGATCCCATCTCCTATTACGGTATTTCAAAGCATACGCCGGAACACTACATAAAAGCATATAGCTTATTACATGGGCTTAAGTATACGATTCTCCGGTATGCGAATGTATACGGTCCTAGACAAGATCCCAAGGGTGAGGGAGGGGTTGTGTCTATCTTTACCAATAGAATGCTGAACGGGGAAAGGCCTATGATTTTCGGGGATGGTGAGCAGACCAGGGATTACATCTATGTTGGGGATATTGCTGAGGCGAATGTTAAGGCGTTACAGCTTGGGAATAATGAGATTATGAATATTAGCACCAATACGAAGACAACTGTAAATGAACTATTTTCCTTGATGAGCAGTATTATAGGATTTGCCGGAAAACCTGTTTACTGTGAAGAAAGAAAAGGGGATATCAAACACAGCACCCTCGACAACAGCAAGGCAAGGCAGCTTTTAGGATGGGAGCCGAAAGTAATGTTGGCTGAGGGATTGCGGAAAACGATTAATAGCGTCCGTAATTATTAAGAAAGGTAAAGATAAAGACACAGATTGGAAGTTAAAAATCTCTATCTCTATCTTTATCTTTATCTCAATCTATAATTCTTTTAAGGTATGCCCTGAACTCATCCTTCAAATCATCCCGCTTTAAGGCAAATTCCACCGTCGCCTCCAGGAATCCCATCCTGTTGCCTACGTCATACCGTCTGCCGATAAAGTCATAGGCATACATGGCTTCCATGTGGGACAGGTCTTTGAGGGCATCGGTTAATTGGATTTCACCGCCGGCACCGGGGTTGGTGTTTTCCAGGCACTCAAAGATTTTTGGGGTAATGATATATCTGCCCAGTATAGCGATATTGGAAGGGGCTTCTTCTCTTTTGGGTTTTTCAACCAGGTCTTTAACCTTGTATACTCTATCTTCCACATGCTTGCAGTTGACAATTCCGTATTTTGATACATCTTCATCGGGGACGGTTTGCACCCCAAGGATGCTTGTTTTATACTCATTGAATACATCAATCATCTGTTTCAAACAGGGAACTTCCGCATCCACTACATCATCGCCCAATAGTACTGCAAAAGGTTCATTGCCTACGAAGGATTTTGCGCAATATATGGCATGTCCCAATCCGCGGGGTTCCTTTTGTCTGATATAATGGATGTTCGCCATGTTGGATATGTTCTGGACCAGCTGCAGCAGGTCTTCCTTACCGCTTTTTTGCAACTCGGATTCCAATTCATAGGATTTATCAAAATGGTCTTCGATTGCCCTTTTGCTTCTTCCGGTAACAATAATGATATCTTCTATTCCTGAAGCACAAGCTTCTTCAACAATGTATTGTATAGTAGGCTTGTCTACGATAGGGAGCATTTCCTTAGGCTGCGCCTTGGTAGCAGGCAGAAATCTGGTACCCAGTCCTGCAGCCGGAATAATTGCTTTTCTGACTTTCATGAGCTGATAACCTCCTGTATTTTTATTTTCCCACTCATAATCCATAAATTCAAAGTTAATTTTATCAAAAAAAAAAGTATAAGTAAATAATTAAAATTCTTTAAATAAATTAAATGAACTTACTTATGCATTACAGTTTACAAATTTTAAACCGTATGATAAGATACAGTCAGAAAATATTCCGGTAAAAAATAAATTGGGTACATATGAAAGGAGCGGATGATATGGATATTGAAATTAGAAATATGTTTGAGCGGTTATTTGACTCGATGGAAAAATTTGAGTTAAATGTAAAAGAAGAGATCAACGGTATAAAAGAAGAAATCAAAGAGATAAAAGAAGATATGAAAGAAATGAAAGAAGAAATTAAAGAGATGAAAGAGGAAATTAAAGAGATAAAAGAAGAAATCAAAGAGATAAAAGAAGAACAGGTTAGAATGAATAATAAGATAGACATTTTAGGGCAGATGTACGGTGCCCATGAAATAGCTATTCAAACCTTAAGAGCGAAAAAGATTATCTGAGCTGGGAGAACAGGCTGACAGGGAGGGGATATTTTTGTTGGGGAATGCCCCCCTGTCAGTCTCTTTCTAATTTCCATCCATCAATTTCAGACCTCTGTATTGCTCCGAACAACCTGTCTTTTAATCCTTTATTTTCCCTATTCAAAGCCTTTAATAAATCCTTTATATACTGCCTCTTGGTATTACCGTTAGCCGGGCATGGATTGAATGCTACAGGCAGTTCCATCCTTCTGGAAAAACCTTTGATTTCCTTTTCCGGTACATAAATCATGGGACGGATAAGGTATATACCTTTCCTATCCAGATAAGTTACCGGAGAGAAGCAATTAATCCTGCCTTCAAAAAACAAACTTAAGAAGAAAGTTTCAATCACATCATCATGGTGATGTCCCAATGCAACTTTCTTACAGCCAAGCTCAAGCGCAACATCATGCAAGGCTCCCCTTCGCATTTTCGCACATAATGAGCAGGGATTGGTTTCTTTTCGTATATCAAAGATAACCTCTGCAATATTTGTAGGCTTTACGGTATAGGTTATCCCCAGTTCCTCACACATTTTCCGGACACCGGACAGGTCAAAGTTGTCAAAACCCATGGAAAGAGTAATAGCTTCCAGTTCAAACTTCTTAGGATAGAACCTCTGCAGAGCCTTTAATGCCCTAAGCAGGGTCAGGCTATCCTTCCCACCGGATACGCCTACAGCGATTCTATCGCCGTCCTCAATCATGTCATAATCCTCAACAGCCTTGCGTACTAAGCTGAGAATACGCTTCATAAGATCTTCCTTTCATAAATTTAGTTCACAGTTCACAATTCACAGTTCATAGTTCACAGTAATTATACACTATTCCGATGACTTTAATCAATGTTTTAAACACGTCGAATTTTTAGAAATATTTAGAAATAATTACGGTATTGTTCGTCTGAATCATGATGGCAAGCAATCTGCAAACAGCGAACCGTGAACCGTGAACAAATTGAAAAAATGAAATGACGCCGTACCTAGAAGAAGAAAAAAGGACATTTTACCCTTAAAATGAAAGGATAATGATGATAAATTAAAAAAATGAAAAAAAGTCCTTGACATGGTGAGGCTTATATATTAAAATATGATACGTGTCAATGCTAGCCTTAAGCAAGTCGAATTGGTAACATATAACTCACAATTGACAGTTTCAAGGTTATGGACAGGAGTACACTGATATTAGTGTATATACGTTTATGAATAAATAGGAGGGAATCAGATGAGTACTTACATGGCTAAAGCCAATGAAATCAACAGAAAATGGTACATCATAGACGCCGAAGGCAAACCTCTTGGTAGAGTAGCTTCACAGGTAGCTAGAATTCTTAGAGGAAAGCACAGACCAACATATACACCACATGTTGATACAGGCGATCACGTAATTGTAATTAACGCGGACAAAGTGGTATTGACCGGTAAAAAACTGGATCAAAAGCTGTACAGACGTCATACCTTACACCCAGGCGGATTAAAGGAAATAAAGTACAGAGATTTACTGGCAACTAAACCTGAAAGAGCAATGATGCTGGCAGTTAAAGGAATGCTTCCCCATAACTCTCTTGGTAGAAAAGCTCTAAAAAAATTGAGGGTGTACAAAGGTACGGAGCACAACCATCAAGCTCAAAAACCTGAAGTATGGACTCAGGAAATATAATAGGAGAGAGGGAGGAGGACTATCAATGGCAAAAGTTCAATACTATGGAACAGGAAGAAGAAAAAAATCAGTAGCTAGAGTTAGATTGGTACCCGGTGATGGCAACATTACAATCAATGATAGACCAATAGATGATTACTTTGGATTGGAAACTTTAAAGGTTATTGTTAGACAACCTTTAACACTTACCAAGACTCTTGATAAATTTGACGTCATTGCAAAGGTTATCGGTGGAGGCTTCACCGGACAGGCAGGAGCTATCAGACACGGTGTTGCAAGGGCATTATTAAAGGCTGATGAAGAGTTCAAGCCTGTTCTCAAAAAAGCAGGTTTCCTGACAAGAGACCCAAGAATGAAAGAAAGAAAGAAATACGGACTCAAAGGTGCAAGAAGAGCACCACAATTCTCAAAACGTTAAGATTGAGATTAAGATTAAGAAACGAAGGTCGCACATTATGTGTGTTTCCTTCGTTTTTGTTCTTGCCTGGGAAATTATACAATTAGAACGCAGAAGAAATGAGACTTGGGGACATTCCGTGAAGTACGAGCGGTGTGTCCCCATGTATCATTTTTGACCAATCATGCAAAATACTTAGTGCATTTTATCTAGTGCTTTATGATATAACTCAATATATTCACTCGCCGATTTATCCCAACTAAAATTCTGCCGCATTCCTCTTTTAATGAGTTTACTCCATACATCCTTGTTATAATAAAAATGTATCGCCCGCCTGATGGTGTATAACATATCATGGGCATTGTAATTGGTGAAGCTAAAGCCATTCCCTTCTCCGGTGACCTCATTATAGGACTGGATGGTATCATTTAATCCACCGGTCTCTCTTACGATTGGAATTGTGCCGTAACGCAGGCTGAATAACTGGCTTAGTCCGCACGGCTCAAAGAGGGACGGCATGAGGAACATATCACTTCCGGCATAGATTCTCTGGGCCAGGGTGCCGTCGTACAGGATGTTGGCGGATACTTTGGTAGGATAATTGGCAGCAGCACAGCGGAACATATTTTCATATTGGTATTCACCGGTACCCAGCACTACAAGCTGGACATCCTCTCTAAGAATTTCATCCAATACACAGGCAATAAGGTCAAAGCCTTTTTGTGCAACCAGCCTGGAGATAATTCCGATAATGGGAATATCGTCTCTGACCGGCAGCCCAAGGCTTTCCTGCAGCCTCCGCTTATTTTCATACTTTCCTTCCAGATGCTCTACATCGTAATTAACAAACAGCCTTTTGTCTGTAGCTGGATTGTTAACTTCGACATCAATTCCGTTTACAATACCGTATAAATCATTGGAACGCTTTCGAATGATCCCTTGAAGGTTCTCACCAAAAAAGTCGTACTTAATCTCTTCTGCATAAGTTTTGCTTACTGTGTTGATAATGTCTGAGTAGGCTAGTCCTGCTTTTAAGCAGTTAACGTGGTCGTAGAATTCTATGCCGTCAGGGGTGAAGTATTCCCATCCGATTCCCATCAGGTCAGTTAGCACTTCCTTTGGGAATATACCCTGGTATTTCAGGTTATGTATTGTAAATACCGTCTTTACATCCTTATAAAAATCATGACGTTTATAATGAGCATTTAGAAGCAGGCTTACTACTCCGGTTTGCCAATCGTTGCAGTGAATAATATCCGGTTTAAAATCAATGCGGGGGAGCATTTCAATCAATGCTTTAGAGAAAAAGATAAACTGTTCTGCTTCATCGTGATAACCGTAGAGGCCGTCTCGATAGAAGTAATATTCATTATCAATAAAGTACACTGTAACCCCGTCATATTCGGTTTTTAACAGTCCACAGTATTGATGCCTCCAGCCTACATCTACATAAATATATCCGATATATTCCATTTGTTGGACAAATTTTTGGGGGATTCCCTTATATTTAGGCATAACCACCCTGATGTCTGCACCCAGCTTTTTAAGTGCTTTAGGCAGAGAACCTGCTACATCAGCCAATCCTCCCGTTTTAGCAAAAGGTTCTACTTCAGAAGATGCAAAAAGAACTTTTAAGTTATCCATCATAAACCTCCCATTATTACTCTTCATTATCTATATCCTACAATATTATGGAAAAAATTTCAACTCATACTATTCCTCCAGCTTCTCATAAAACTCTTTCATTAACTTTTTATCAAGCTGTTTTAAAGTTTTTAAAAAAGCACAACTTACTATCTGTTAAATTTTATGCTATAATAAAACTATAAATAACTTAAAACAAGACCATTTTTTCGAGCTCAGGCTCCGAACTAACAAAGGCAGGTATCCACCCATGAAACTAAAAAAACTCTCTATCATATGTCTAATATTCATACTAACGTTTGTGACTGCTGCTTGCACGATTACTACATCCGATACAGAAAAAAAACAGGACCCGGATGCTCTAAAAATACACTTTATTGATGTTGGGCAGGGTGATAGTATTCTGGTAAACCTTCCGCAAAAATTTACAATGCTGATTGATGCCGGAAATAATAATGACGGAGAAAAAATAGTTAGATATATTAAGGATCAGGGAATTAAGCGCATTGATTATATCGTAGGTACTCACCCCCATGAGGACCATATAGGAGCACTGGATGTAGTTATTCAAACCTTTGATATAGGAAAAGTATACATGCCCAAGGTTTCACATAATACAAAAACATTTAAAGATGTACTGCTGGCGGTAAAAGAAAAAGGACTAAAGGTATCAAGCCCTAAGCCGGGGGAAATCATTTTCGATAAAGAAGACCTGAAAGTACAATTTTTAGCTCCTAACGCGGAAAAGTATGAAGAGCTTAATAATTACAGTATCGTAACAAAGGTGACGTATGGTGAAACTTCATTCCTGTTGACCGGCGATGCAGAAGATGTATCTGAAAAGGAAATGTTGGAAAAGTTTGGTACGGGGCTAAAAGCCAATGTACTAAAACTGGGACACCATGGCTCCACATCCTCCACAACCCCGGAATTCTTAAAAGCAGTCAGTCCCGAATACGCGGTCATCAGTGTAGGAAAAGACAATACCTACGGACACCCGCATAAAGAAACGATAGGACGTTTGAATAAAAAGGGTATAAAAATTTATAGGACGGATAAGAATGGTACGGTAGTAATGAGTAGTGACGGGCAAGAAATAAGTGTTTGGGTAGAAAAAGAAAATTAGTGGACGCGGGGACGGTTCTTCTGTCACATGTCCATGTGACAGAAGAACCGTCCCCGCGTCCAGAAAACGGAGGTTACTTATGAAGGCTACAATAGACCGCTTTGAAGGCAAATTTGCCGTACTGGAACTGGAAAACGGGCAAATACAAAATATCGCAAGAAGTCTGCTCCCACCCTGTGCACGGGAGGGAGATGTACTGGATATTGTGGATGGTTTTTTTCACCTGGACAGTTGTGAAACAAAGAAAACAAAAGAGGAAATAGAGAAGTTAATGGAAGAAGTATGGAGCTCGGATTCAGATTGAGATTAAGATTAAGATTCAGAATAAAGTTATGGGAGAACTTTATTCTGAATCTTTAACGTTTCTATATGAATTTTCAAGTAGGAAAATTTTTATCATGTCAAATTTATAAATAGCCAAATAAAGCACAGTGCTTAAAATAATTCCGTATATCACATCCAGGATAGAATGCTGTTTGAGCGTCACTGTAGACATGATAATTAATATCATTGTAATAAAGGACCCTGCCCGAATCCAGAACTTTTTCTGTAGAGCTTCACACTTCATTACAGCAACATGTACTGCTATTGCATCTAGTGTATGCATGCTGGGTGCAGAATTTGTTGGCGTATCAGTTACATATATATAATAAACAAGCCGGGAAAAAATATCATTGCCTCTGATAACCGGGCGTAAATTCTGGCCGTTCGGGAAAATTGCATAAACAGCAAAACAAATGGTCATTCCAATAAACATAAAAAAGGCTAAATTGTAGAAATCTTTCTTTGATGTCCAACCCAGATAAACCAACGCCATAATAATATAAATGTACCAGAATAAATAAGGCACAACCATCTCCTTAACAAAAGGAATATAGTCATCTATTCTTGAATACATAATATATTTTGGAACAGTCATTTTCTCATAAATGTTATATAAAGAGAGAATTACCAGATAATAGCTTAGTATACTAAAATGCTTATACTGCTCAAATTTTTTTTGTATAAATTCGATTGTTATCCCCCCCTGGAATTCCAGAATACTTATACATTATACGAAAAAAAGTAAATAATGTTTAATGTTTCAACATTATTTTCATTTTCTCCGGGTTTTAGTTATTGTCCAATATATTAGTGTCCCTATTCCACCGCCAATACTATCAATCAACACATCAGTAAGTGTGCCTGTCCTTCCCGGTACAAAAAGCTGGTGGAACTCATCGGTTGCTGCGTATCCAATTGACAGGAAAAATCCATATAGAAGACTTAGTTGTAATGAAAAACCGGAACTTCTAAATGCATTGATGCAAAGAGTACAAAGTATAAAGTATTCGGTACCGTGAGCAATTTTTCGAATCATCAAATGCAATAAACCAATGTCTGCTGTTATTTGTAAAGCAGATAAGATACCAAGTACTATATTTACTGCTGCAAGGCTGGACTGGCTGGAATCTGTATCCGGCATTGCAGAGAAAAAGAATATTACACCCATCCATAAAATAACCAACAACCATGAAACCTTTTTATTATATATTTTCATTTTATCAACTCCCTTGAAACATTTAACAATATAACATAAATATTTACTAATGAAAAGGTTATAATGAGCGAAGTTTAAAATTTAATATTTCCTTCATACAAACTTCGCGAATTTCATCGATAACTACCTTAATTTATTTATAATTTTAAAGTGAGTTATCGATATAAATTTAAATAATTTTCATATTTTTTAAATTAAGTGTTAAGATTAGTGGTATAATTTAATAAGTGTTAATTTATTCAACATGATAGTACAAATAATAATGAAAGTTGTTTACAGTTCTTTTCAAAAGGCTAAACCACAAACTTCGAACTAAAAACAAGGAGGTAACTACAATGGAAAAAAGGATTAAATGGGGAGTGCTGGGATATGCCAAGATTGCCAGGGAACAAGTTATACCTGCAATAGTAAGAGCCTCTAATTCAGAATTTTACGCAATTGCGTCCAGGGATGCAGAAAAAGCAAAGCAGTGCCAGGAAAAATTCGGATGTTCAAAGGTCTATAAGAGCTATGATGAATTATTGGACGATCCGGAAATACAGGCTATATATATTCCTCTACCAAACTCATTACATAAAGAATGGACCATTAAGGCTGCACAAAAAGGGAAACATATATTATGCGAAAAGCCTATTGCATTAAACACGGAAGAAGCTCTCGAAATGATTAAAGTATGCGAGCAGAACAATGTAAAATTAATGGAAGCTTTTATGTACCGCTATACTGATAGGACCAGGAAGGTTAAAGAGTTGTTGGATAGCGGAATTATTGGAGATGTGAAATATATCAACTCTTCTTTCAGGTTTTTATTGAGCAGGGAAAATGATGTGAGAATGGCGCCAGAGCTAGGCGGAGGTTCACTATATGATGTAGGATGCTATCCTATTAATTTTGTTGGTATGGTTACGGGCAGTTCCCCAGTATCCATGTCCGGAGAGTGTGTGCTGCAAAATAGAGTAGACGTTTTATTTTCTGCTGTACTTAAATATGAAAATGGTATCATAGCGGTTATAAATTCTGGATTTAACGCTTTCACGCGGGTATTCTCAGAAATAGTAGGAACCAAAGGTGTCATGGAAATACCCGATACCTTCTTTGGCAACGCCGGAACCATTACTATCACTACTGCAGAAGGCAGGAAGGAAATAGAGGTTCAAGAAAGTGACCGGTATCAGTTGGAAGTCGAGGACTTTGCCGATGCTGTTCTAAATAATAGACAGCCACTGTTTAGTTTGGAAGAAACAGTGAGAAATATGAAGATTATAGATCAATTATTAGATAGAAGGTGACACGGGTGACACGGGGACGGTTCTTCTGTCACATGCATGCATGTGACAGAAGAACCGTCCCCGTGTCACCTAAATAAAGGAGGTGTACAATGACCGACGTATCTCTCGTAATGGTACTTATAGAGGGAATTCTCACGTTTGTTTCTCCATGTATTCTGCCCATGCTGCCGATATACTTTGTGTATCTTGCGGGGACGTCAAATGAGACTGCTGAAGGTATTAACACAAAGCTGATATTCAATTCTCTCGCATTTATACTGGGGTTCACTGTTGTCTTTACGTTATTGGGGGCATCTGCAACTGCTATAGGGGGATTGCTGCGCAGCCATGCGGACTCGCTTAAAAAGGTTAGCGGGACCATCATTATTATATTTGGTTTATATTTTTTAGGGATACTTAAGTTAAGCTTTTTAAGTAGAGAAAAAAGAATTCATATGGAATTCAAAGAACTTGGATTTTTTAGTTCCATGTTATTTGGAGCAGTTTTTAGCCTTGGATGGACGCCCTGCGTAGGGCCTTTCCTGGGTTCCGTATTGCTTCTGGCAGGTACTGAAGAAACTGTAACCAGGGGAATTCTGCTTCTTCTGGTATATTCTTTTGGTTTGGGAATTCCTTTTCTAATTTCAGCTATTCTGTTTGATAAAATTAAGGGAATCTTTACAGTTATTCAAAAATATCAAAAGGTAGTCAACATAGTCTCGGGAATCATCCTAATTATTATGGGTATTCTTATTTTCACAGGCAAAATGCAATACTTTAGTGTGACGCTGTAACAAGGGGGTGAATAAATTATGGGTGCAAAAAAAATATTTGATATAGTTTTCTGGACGGTTATTATTGGTGTACTTCTTTTCGTTGGATATACTTATTATAACAGGAACAAAGAACAAAATGCACTGGAACAGATTGATAGAAAAATTGTGGCTCCGGATTTTGAGCTCAAGGATTTGGAAGGTAAGCAGGTAAAGCTGTCCGATTATAGAGGGAAGCTGGTCTTTTTAAACTTCTGGGCTACATGGTGTCCCTATTGTGTAGAAGAAATGCCTGATCTTGACCGGGCAAACAAAAAGCTTGCCAAGGAAGGCAAAGCGGTTATACTGGCAGTAGATTCAAAAGAAAGCTATCAGACGGTAAAGGATTATGTTGACAAAAATAATCTATCGTTACCGGTGCTGCTGGATGAAACGGGGCAGGTATCCGCACAGTATGGAGTACAGGGAATACCTATAACCTTTATCATAAATCCCGATGGAACATTTTATAATGCTATCTCAGGCGCTACAAGCGAGAAGACAATTCTTAACCTTGCGAAGAAGATAATTAAAGATTGAGGCTGAGATACAGATAAAGATATAGATATAGATACAGGATCTTGTTTCTAAATCTAAATCTTTATCTTTATCTTTACCTTTTATTACTGAAATCAATCGGATCTCTTATAACGTTCATTCCATGCTTTTTCTTCAATTGAAAGAGTGTATTGGAAAGCCTATCTTTCTTTACAGGGGCGTTATCCAACATATCAAAGCTGATTTGCTGGAAGGATTGATTGGTAAGGTTGCTTAAAGATAGTCCTACCAGCCGTATGTATCTATTTCTTTCAACCTTGTTTAGCAGTTTACAGGCGATATTGTAAATGGTGTTTGTATCATTGATAGGTTCTTCCACTGTCTGGGAGCGGGTAATAGAGTTCATATCGCTGAATTTTATTTTTAATGTTACAGTCCTGCACCATTTTTTTTCTTGTTTCAGCAATAACGCCAGTTCTTTTACGATTTCCTTCAAGGTATTCCGGATAAAATTAAAATCATTTGTGTTTTCCTGGTAGGTAGTTTCCCGGCCGTAGGATTTTGCTTCTTCGTTTGGAGTTACTTCCCGGTGGTCAATTCCCCGGCACATATGATAGATATCTATACCGTGACTACCCAACAATGATTTTAAAAAGGACATGTCCAATTGTCTTAGATCTTTTACAGTGAAAATTCCGTATTTTCCTAATATTTCCTGGGTCTTTTTGCCTACGCCATATATGACACTGACAGGACGGCCTAATATCAAAGCGTCCAGGTCTTCCGGGTTCATTATTTTATAGAAACCATCCGGCTTTTTCTCCTCGCTTGCCAGTTTTGCAGTCATCATATTATAGCCTATTCCTACCGAACAGGTTAGCTGTAACTCATTTTTAATACGCTTTTTGATTTCCCATGCAATCTGTTCCGGGCCTCCAAAGAGATGTGATGTATAGGTAATGTCCAGGTACCCTTCATCTAATGCAACAAATTCAGCTATATCCGTAAATTCGAGAAGAATTTTTCTAATTTGAGAAGATACTGCTTCATATTTCTCAAAGGACGGACGGAGATATACCCCATCAGGGCAGCGCTGGTAGGCGTCCTTAATATTCATAGCTGAACGTATGCCAAATTTCCTGGCTTCGTAGGAACAGGTAGACACAACCCCCCGCTGGTGAGGAAGAGCACCGATAATTACCGGTTTACCCTTCAAAGAAGGATTGTCTCTAATTTCTATTGCGGCATAAAAAGCATCCATATCTACATGAATGATGGTTCTGCCAGGCATAACATCACCTTTATCCATATGATTTAGAACGTTTGTTCTATATTATAGCATAGCTTAGTAAGGAATAGAAGAGGCAAAACAAGTGATAACACTTAAAAATGAAATTTACAAAATTATCCATATATATCCCTCCAATATGTTTTACTAAATTAGACTGTAAGGCCAACCTTTTTGTTCCGTGGGATAATATAACAGTGTTTGTAAAATCTGTCGCACTATTGAATCTATGATAAATATATAATATAATTTTAATGATATAATATGACAGGTGACATGGGGACGGTTCTTCTGTCACATAATTATGTGACAGAAGAACCGTCCCCATGTCACCTGTCCATAGCTAAAAATGAAAGGACCACAAATATGCTGTATATTGCAACTGCTTTATATATTGAAGCAAAGCCTGTCATTGAGTATTTTAAATTGAAGAGGAATAATGAGGACCACTATTTTCAGGTTTTCCACAACGACATAATAGCCCTTATTATTACAGGAGTAGGAAAGGTAAACAGTGCTATTGGAGTTTCGCATATCCTTTCACAACACACTTTGAAAGAAGAGGACTGCATTGTGAATATCGGAATTTGTGGGGCGGGGACCGAAGATGCAGGAATAGGCAGGGCATATTTAATTAATAAAATTACCGACCATGAGACGGGAAGGGATTTTTATCCGGATGTTCTTATGCGTCATCCATTTGAAGAAGCAGATATTGAAACTTATGCCAGCCCGGTAACAACGGAAAGTAACTTGTCAGCAAAGCTTTGCGATATGGAAAGTAGTGGGTTTTATCAGGCAGCTTCAAAATTTTTCTCTCCTCATCAGATTTATATGATTAAAATCGTTTCGGATAGACTTGAAGGGGAGAGGCTTAAAGAGGATTTTATACTCGAATTAATACATAATAACCTGGAGGCAATTGATAAATTCCTGGCAGTGATTGCAGAAAGCTTTCAAAAAGAAGAAATACTGCAGGCTGATGAACGCCGGATGATAGCCGGCGTTATCCAGGGGCTGAGACTTACTGAGGCCCAAAAGAATCAATTGGTTAAAGCATGTGAAAACTATAAAATTAGAAAGGATAAAACGAATTCAGTTAATGTTTTAGATTTTTTGAAAGAGTATGAGAATTTAAGGGTGAAAACAAAGGATGAAGGAAAAAAATTGTTCCGGCAAATTATTGGAAAATTATCTGAATAGCTTTTCTCATATATACATAGAGAAAGAGATATTGGGCCATGAAGTGACAGAGCAGATTTTAAAAAGACTGCCAAAAGCGCAAAGGGTACTTATTAATAACTATCGGGATATATTTAACAGGCCCAGGCAAAATTATATTATCCAGAAAAGGTCTCAAAAACTGATCCTGGCTAAGAAGAAATTTGACTTTATATATCCCGGTTCGGGGTTGTGTGAAAATTTTGGGGAAGAACATTTCTACTATTCGTCAAGCATTATGAACTGCTTTTACGAATGTGAGTACTGTTATCTGCAGGGGATGTATCCTTCCGGCAATATCGTAATCTTCGTGAACCTGGAGGATTATTTCAGTGCAGTAGATGAATTGACCAGGGATAAAAAGATTTACCTGTGTCTTTCCTACGAATCGGATCTGCTGGCATTTGAAAATTTAACCGGGTTTACCGGCAGGTGGATCCATTATGCAAGGAATAATGCTAACGTCTTGGTAGAAATCAGAACTAAAAGTGCAAATTTTAACGCAGTTGCAGATAAGGAGATTCCGCGCAATGTTATTTTTGCATGGACACTGTCACCGCAAGAGGTGATACAAAACTATGAAGCCGGAGCACCTTCACTGGAGGCAAGGTTAAACAGTATCAGACAGGCAATAGCCAAAGGGTTAAAGGTTAGACTATCCCTTGAACCTCTCATTATGATAGATGATTTAGAAACTGTTTACAAAAACTTTATCCATTCTATTTTTGCTGTTATTCCCCCGGAAGGAATCAGGGATGTTAACATCGGTGTTTTTCGCATGAGCAGGGAACATATGAAAAGAATCAGCAAGCTGAAAAAGAACTCCAAAGTTTTTGCATATGAGATGAATTGTGTGGATGGAAATGTAAGCTATAAGCAGGAAAGGGAAATGAAACAGATAGTCTATAATGAAGTAATTAAATATCTTGAAAAAGACAAGGTGTATTAAAATGCGACAGGGGACAGTTCTTGTTTGTCGCATCCTGTCGCAGTTTAATTCGCATATCGCTTTACCATAAACTGATGCTGCTTGCTGGTTTTAATGTATTTCTTCAATGCTGGTTCAATTTCAGATTTCTTTAAATATCTGAACCGTATGGTGGTATGATTTTCAAAACCATTTTCGTGTACCAGTTTCATCACGGTCTTATGGTCAACATGATACTTATTCATCAATTCCTGAACGGTAATATAATCCTCTATCGGTCTTGGAATAAGCGGGTCTCCACCGAAATGCTTTTTGCACATTTCTGAGATGGTGGTAGGATTGCTGCCCAGCTCTTCCGCTATTTGGACATAGGTCAAGCCTTGTTTACGCAATCTCCATATATCATCTTTAGAAATTTCCTGTATATCTTTTTTGGCGCTTTTATATTCAAACCCATAAGATGCAATAAATTCGTCAATGGTCATATTATTCTTTTTAGCATGCCTTTGTACAAAATCATATATGGTTTGATGAGCATGCAGGTTGTAGATATATTTGCCTGCAGCAACCTTTTTCAATCTTCTTATAACGGCTTCATCACGTTTTTTCTTAATAAGTGCATTGATGTCATTAATAATCTCTTTTTGATGATCTTCATTGCCAAGAGTTTTATATAAATAGTACTCTTTGGCTTTCAAAGTAGAAGAATCAAATAACGCCATCAGCATTCCGGCCAGCCCTAACCTGCGGAAGTCTGAGGTTCCCAGCATAAGGATATCATCCAGAGTATACCTTTTCTTTTTAAAGATTTTATGCATGAAGTAGAAAGCGTTATCCAGGGATTCGGAGGCAGCCCATTTGATTTTATACTTAAAATCGGTAGGATGAAATTTATCCGGGTATACAAAGTTAAAAAGAGCATAAATAGACCAATTGAAATAGGCTAAAACATTGTAGATACCGTGCTTAATTAATCTCTTCTTCCAGTCAAGGGTAGGAATATCCTCAATTCGCCGGATACCTTCTTTACGCACCATATCCTGGACTGCTTCAATAATGAGGTTATCGTCGTGCCATAAACCGTGTTTGCTCCACATCCATTCTTTTAAAGTCCTGTTCTTAAATTCCTCCGGATAAGCATTTTTTAAAAGTTCCAGCACATCATGGTTAAAAACACGTTGAACCATTCCAAAAAGTTTTCCTCTAACCAGGATAGATTTGATTTGTTTTAGATTGTACTTTGGCAAATCCGTTACTTCCAGGTGGGCCAGATTCTCCAGGCAATACCGGGTTAGAATCCTGCACTTAACTTTAATTCCCTTTAACTGGTATTTCTCTTGAGTCCAGAAATTTTTAGGGAACTGACCGTCATTTTCGAGAACTTCTTTATATTCAACTAGTGCTTTAAGTTCTTCTGTCTTCAGCTTCAATAAATCTACCATATTTCAACTCCCCAATTTTTCATATACAATAATTGTACCACTTTAGGACACATTTATTCAATAACGGATTTTGACAATATAAAAAGGAGATGTTTGACATCTCCTATCCGAAAAGCAACCTGCCTTATTCATACTGTTTTATGATTGTTAAGTATATCAATAAATCCTTGGGCGCTTCTATATTGCAAATCAATAAAATACATCCCGTTAGTTTGAATGATGTTGACACTATTAAATACTCGTGAGTTTTCCTTGTATTTCCTGTACTTGGTTAAATCCCTACTGATTTTATAAGCTTTGCCAATGATTTTATTCATCTCTTTGTAATACTCAATTGGGTTTGCAAGTAAATGCAGTTTTGCAACAAAATGATGGTTATTATCGGTTTCTATTGACATGAGTGTACTTTCAGCAGATAAAATGTTTAGTAGTTTCTTAGTCATTGATAATGGTATAGGGACCGCGCTGTCCAGGTTAAAAAAATCACCTTTTTGCATCCGGTCAACTTCCATAGATATGCTCCTTTCGAATTTAAAAACAATATAATAATATTATATTATTATGCATTATTAAAGTAAAAAAGGTATTTTTCTTCTTATATATATTATACAGCATTATTTGAAAAGATAAAACTAAACTTTTTGTTAAATTTTAAAAAAATATTTGATTTTTCTCTAGATTTGTGTTATATTTTTTAAGTGACTTAATTATACTTAAGTTTATTCAAATTTACTTGTACTTATTCCACTTAAAGGGTTGGAACATCTGCTGAACTAACTATCCTGTGGATTAGGGCATCGGTTGAACTAACCTTCCCCCGTGGTGGAGAAAATATTAAAAAGATTGGGGGACAGTATCATGAATACTTATTCAAGACACTGTATTATGGAACTTTGGGAATGTAATAATGAATTTCTCGACAACAGGGAATTAGTTGAAAGGGTAATGGTAGAAGCTGCACTGGAAGCCGGAGCTGAGGTTAGAGAAGTGGCTTTCCACAAATTTGCGCCTCAAGGAGTATCAGGAGTAGTTATTATTTCTGAGTCGCACCTGGCAATCCATACTTTTCCGGAGCACGGTTATGCGAGCATAGACGTATTTACCTGTGGGGAGAGAATTGACCCACAAACAGCAGCACAGTTAATTGCAAAGAAGTTGGGCTCAAAACGTATTTACGAAGTAAACCTGGAACGTGGAATGGGCGAAATGACCTTCGTAGATAATTTTAAAAAGAAGACACAAACAGCGTAAATAAGCTGAAAGAAGCGCTTCGAGTATTATTCGAAGCGCTTTTTTGCTATTAACTGCCACGCCGGACTGCACCGGCGCAAATAATGATGAAAATATGCTTGATTGCTCAGGGCTGCGACATGGGGACTGTGCGACATGGGGACGGTTCCTCAGTCGCATGAAAAGCGCATTCGACAGACGAACCGTCCCCAAGTCGCATCCCTTCTTCCTGCTAAACCGGACTTTTTCTGTGGTTTCGGTTTTACTCCCCACTCTCCACTCCCCACTGTCCACTCCCCACTCCCCACTATGTTTCATGTTAACTGAATAATGGCATTAAAAAGCCCATGATTAATCCCAATAATGCTCCCAGCCAAATAATAGCCTTAAGTTCCTTATCCACCACGCTTAAAATAAGCTGTTCAACTTCCAGAATATCAAAATCATTGATGCGTCTTTCGACAATAGAAGGAATATCAAGCAGAGCTGTAACTGTCCTAATATTATTTTTAATTATACGATTAAAAATATTTAGTGCCATCTCTCTTATTTCAGGAATTTTGTCACTTGCCTTTTGGGACAAGTTACCTATTTCTAAGTTTAAAATGCCTTGTATTTCGTCTTGTACCAATGATTCAATAACAGCGCGGGAGTCAGTATAAAGCAACTCTTTAATTTTTCCGGTAATGATGTCAATGATAGAATCTATAATACCTTTATTAAAGCCCAACGCCATTTTAATCAGCGGGTTAGCTGACTGTTTTTCAATATAATTTACTAAACTTTGTGATATATATAAACTGATTTTTTCCATTACCTCGGGAGAATTAATTTTTTGATATAAGAAGTCAGCAACATCCTTTTGAATATTAATAAGTATATTTTCTGATTCAGCATCATCCAGTAGATAATGTATAACGTCGGTCAGCGTTTTATTACTATGCTGAACCTCAGCTAACTTCTGGTCGATAAATTGTTCTATTTTTTGGTGGAAATAGGGCGAGGTGAGGGTATCGATAATAATTTCATCTGTTAAAAGTTTTTCACCCACTGCTATACCTATACTTCTCGCCAACCGTGCTTTTTCACGGGGGATAATACCGGGAGTAAAAGGAATCCTTATACCAAAAATATATTTGGCTTCCAACGGTTTAAACAACATTTTAATTGCTATAAAATTTGTAATATAACCTATCAAGGCACCTACCAGTGGAGCAGTAACGTACGCTGAATTCATAAATACTGTACTCCTTCTTTTGTAATTTAATATCTATTATTATTGCACCAAGTCGTAAAAAGGTCAAGATATTACAAAATCAAAAGGGTGTATATTTTATATTTGAAGGATATTATGGAAAGAACGTTGCGGAAAGGCTTAGAAGCTGTCCAATTATAAATTAAATGCACCCAAATCAAAATTTTTGTGGTATAATATTTGGGGCAACCGGAGTTATTAATAAGTGTGAGGAGTTTTGATATGGACTTTTTTGTAACTTTTAATCAGATATTAATACTTTTTATGTTACTATTAGTTGGTTTTATTACACGGAAATTGAATATAGTAGATGCTTCCTTTAGCAAGAATCTGTCTAACTTTTTATTTAATATTACATTGCCTGCGATGATTATTCATGGCATGAACCATTCCTTTTCTGCCGAGATTTTGACAAACGGTGTGTGGCTTATCGTAATATCTCTTGGTATACTGGCTTTTTCTTATGTTGTGGCGGTGTTGGCAGTAAAATGGTTAAAAGTAGACAATTTGTCACGGAACATATATCAATTCGGAATTATGTTTTCAAATTTTGGCTTCATGGGTTATCCGGTTGTAGAAGCGTTATTTGGGGAGGAAGGAATCTTATATGTCTCAATGTTTAGTATTCCAATACATTTTTTATTTAACTCTTTAGGAATCATGGTTATAAAGAGAGGTGAGTCCAATAGTGTGAAAATGGAACCGGAAAATGTTATTAATCCGCCTTTTTTAGCCACAATAGCAGGGTTGTTTATATTTGTATTCTCTTTAAAAATCCCTGAACCGATAACCATGTCAATAAAGATGATTGGTTCTACCACAACACCTCTGTCCATGATTCTGTCAGGGTTGATATTGGCCAATGCCCGGCCTAATGAACTTTTTTCAAATTATAAAGTATATATCGTAAGTTTTATACGATTGATTTTTCTGCCCGTGATTGTGTTGTTTATTTTAAAAGCATTTCATCTGAATCTGTTAATGATTGGCATACCTGTAGTTATTACTGCTATGCCGGTAGCCGCCAATGCTTCCATACTGGCTGAAAAATACGACGGTAATGCCTATCTTGGCGCCCAGTCCGTATTTATTTCCACATTGCTATCGGTTTTGACAATTCCTATCATAGCATACTTCATAGCGTAACAGGGGAACCATCCGAAATCACTGAAAAAGTCATGTTTTGCAGGAAGAATGGATGCGGCTTGGGGACAGTTCGTCTGTGCGACATGGGGACGGTTCGTCTGTCGCATACGCTTTTCATGCGACTGAGGAACCGTCCCCATGTCGCAGCCTCCCATGTAATTAGTAAACTAAATTCAATACATACTATTGAAGGTACTGTCCATGTTCCGGCTCCTGGTAAACATGAGCATAGACTCTATATTCCTCTTCTCCAATGCTTTCAGGGACATCTACCTTAACCGGCTGTTTTGTTTCTATAGACTTTAGTATGTCAAACACCAT
Source organism: Petroclostridium xylanilyticum (assembly GCF_002252565.1). Lineage (NCBI taxonomy): Bacteria > Bacillati > Bacillota > Clostridia > Eubacteriales > Oscillospiraceae > Petroclostridium > Petroclostridium xylanilyticum. The sequence continues at coordinate 83,860 of NZ_NPML01000018.1, read as the reverse complement.
CTTAACGTCGCCATATTCGATTTCAGGAGTTACTGAGATGTTTTCTATTCCTATCATGGCATTATAGAAATTTAATAGCTCATTGAAGTATCCCCGGCCAGGGGTATACTGGATCAATTCACGGTTGCCATCATTATAAGCTACGTTTATAAAGCCGCATGTCTTCTCTTCCAGATAAATCTCGCCTTTTGTACCAAAGATACGCATTCCTACAAGGGGTGCCTGCATTTCCTTGCCGTCAGGGTAATAAACATACTGCCCAATTACACCGTTTTTGAACAGGATCTGCACATTAACCGACATGTAAGGATTAAAGTCTTCTTTCTGCGGCCTTCCCATTGCGTATACATGATCTACAGCTCCGAAGATATGCCTCATTCCGGCAAGGTCGTGAAGCGCTGCATCCAGGAAAGCACCGCCTTTGTAATCAGGATGCTGTCTCCATTCCTTGGCAGCAAAGGTATCCTTTTTCATTTCGGATTCAAAATCTACTACGTTATTTTGAATAAAGTATACAACTTCTCCGATTTTACCCTGGTTAACGATATCACGGATCTTATTAATCTCTTCATTGTACCTATAGTTTTCTGCTACCATGATTTTAACATTGTGCTTCCTATGGAGGTCAAGCAGCTGTTTTGCCCCTTCCATAGTAGCAGCCAAAGGTTTTTCTGCAATAAGGTTTTTATTTGCTTTAATTACTGCAGCGGCAGCATCATAATTCTGGGATATCGGGACCATTACATCGACAGCATCTATGTCCTCTCTTTTTAACATTTCATGATAATCATCATAGACGTTTTTAAGGTCTAAATTAATTCTCCTGGCAAAATTCTCGGCATCTGCTTTAGTACGGTTGCAAAGTGCTACAATTTCATACCGCTCTCCAAGCTCCTGAATCGCCGGCCAGTGCAGCCGCTCCCAAGCCATACCTGTGCCGATAACTGCCAATCTTACTCTTCTCATTCACATTTCTCCTTTCAAAATAGACTCTTTATTAGTATTTAAATTTAAAGGAGAAAAATGAATGGGAAAAAATGTTTATATTGTTTTTGATTTAAACCGCTTTTTTACCAGCCAGAAAGCCACAGGAAACCAGGCTAGCGTATAGATGACCATTTCTAACATATTCGTACGTACTGTATTGAATGAGACTCCTTTAAACAATAATTCATCAAATGGCCTTGCAAAGTTAATGAGAGGCCACAGGATTTTTATGATAGTGACCAGTATTTTTGGCATCTGTTCTTGCGGCCATACATAACCGCAGCTTACAAAGGTCGGCAGAGACAGCATAAAGGAAACTTGGGCAAATTTTAGCTTATCTTTTGTAAGAGCGGCAAGAATGAGAGCAGGACAGCTAATGGCAAATACAAAAATACTGCATAATAATAGCGCTATGGATAGATTGCCTCTTATGGGAACTTTAAACACATTTGATACTATTGCAACTGCAGCAAATGTGGATATTAAACCGAAACAGCAACAGGATAATATTTTTGCAATGAGTCTTGTAAAAGTGTTTTTTACGGCGATATCCGCACCATGTTTAATCACTGAAATTCCAATACCGGACAGCATAATTTGCTGCAAAAATACTGCCACAAATCCTAATATCAAATAATTCATATAGGTCAGCCGGGGGTCATAGAGAGTCCTGTCATTAAAGTTAAAAACCATTGCCATAGCCTGAGCGGTTTGCGGCATAACTCCTTTTGCTTCTAACAGTTTCATCTGGACGCCCGCTGAGATGGTTTGAATGATGCCGGCTGCAGCCGCATAAGCATTATTACCGATAATCATGTTGGTTCCGTCTACAATTACCAAGACCTCGGCAGAACGCAAAGTATTAACATTTTTTGAGAACTCATGGGGAAGATAAAGGCCCATATAAACTTTTTTTGTATCTATCAGCTTATGAAGTTCTTCTTTAGAGTTTACATTATATTTTACATGGAACCTGTCATTTTCATCAAATTGTTGTATAATCATTCTGCTCATGCTGGAATTATCTTCGTCCAGCACAGCAATAGGAATGTCCTCAATGTAAGGATTTACATAGATTCCACCAAACAGCAGTGTCAGGAAGATTGGTGCTCCCAGAAGAAGTACAATAACGTCAAAGTCTATAAAGGTGGTCTTAATATCCTTCAGTAGCGTTTTAAGAAAAAACAACCGGCTCACCTTCCTCTACAGTCATGGAAGCAGTTTTTGTTTCTACTGCTTTTAGCCTAAGAATTCCCAGTATACTGGCAAAAAGGGCGGCTGCCGTAAATTGGGAAAGCCAGGCAATATCCTGCATCATATTTTCCAATGGAATGCCCTTTAAAAACAAATCCCTAACATTATCACCATAATGGTAAAAGGGAAGAAAGGTAGCTGCCAGCTGGTAAGGCTGCGGCATTGATAATACCGGCCAGGTGTAGCCTGCCATAATGGTACTGGGAATAAAAATGACCGCATTGATAGCGGTGGCAACCATTTCATTTCGAATCCAGGTAGAAACCATGATGCCAAAAGCCGCTACAGATAGCGCAAAAACAAAGCTTAGTACCAGCGCATGGCTGATTTTGCCTCTAAAAGGAATATTGAAAACTTTATTTTGTATATAGATATTTATAGTCAGCGACAGGAAACCAAGCCCGCTGTAAAAAATAATTTTTCCGAGCACATATCCGAGCCGTTTCCTTAAATTCTGTTCAAGTTCGTGGTTCTTTACCGCCACAGCAGTCATTAGTGCAATAGCGGTTTGTACAATGGCAGCTCCAAAGCCTGGTGTTAAAAAATTTTTAAAACTTTTAGCCGGGTTATATAAAATTCTGTTGTTAAAACTGATGGCTAAAGCCATTTTTTGTGCCATATCGCTGTGCAGGTTCAGTTTTCCCTGCAAAATTCTTATCAAAATACCGGTTTTCAATGTAAGAAGTATTTCACTTGCCCGGGTTTTTGCAGCACTTACAATAGACATGTGACTGCCATCATACAGCATTAAGATAGTAGGGGAACGTAATTCGATTACATCTTTACCAAACCCTTTTGGAATAATCATGCCTACGCGAACCATGCTGTCGTCTAGTAAATTTTTCAGCTCCATGCTTGTATCCACATAATACTGTACGTTAAAAATTTCACTTTCACTAAACTGCTGGACAATCATTCTGCTCAAAGAAGAATTATCCTGGTCCATCACTGCCATTGGAATATGTTGAATCTGATCACCGGAAAATTCATAGCCTAAGAGGATGTTTACCAGCAAAGGAATCACTATAAGCACGATTAATATCATTTTTTCTTTTACCGCCGTATTCCATTCTTTTGCAATGGTACATAATATGCTTTTAAACATGGCAGCATCACCTACTTTTTAAATTGTACAAAAGCTGTCATTCCAGGCCTAAGGGCTTTTGAATTATTTTCAAGCTCTATTTTTACGCCGAAAGACAAAATATCAAATTGACCATTATCGTTAGTAGACCTTTTGGTGGCAAAATCAGGTTTTTGATTAATACGCACTACTTTTCCTTTAAATATATTGTCAGAAAAACCAGGTATTTTTACATCCACTTCCTGGTTTAATGAAATTTTCTCCAAGTCTGTTTCTTTGACCTTTACTTCAACCCATGTACTGCTTAAATCGGTGACGGTGGCTATGGGCATCCCTGTAGACACCAATTCACCTTCATCGGAATTGATTGCTGTAATGACGCCGTTAATAGGGGAGATTATTTTAGTATCTTTTAGATATGCCTGGACCTCCTGCAGGCCGGCCTGTGCCTGTTCAAGCTTTCCTTTGGCTGCCTGTTCCATTGCCATAGCCTGTGCCACCAGTGCTTGAGCGCCGCTCTTATCTTCACTTCTGGCGCCTTCCTGGGCAATACTTAACTGCTGGCGGGCAACTTCTAACTGTGTCGCTACTTCATCTCTTTTTTGTCCTGATACTGCACCTTTTTCATAGAGGTTTTGGACTCTTTCGTAAGTTTTTGCCATAAGATCATAATAGGCCTGTGCCTGCGCAATTTCCTGTGCCCTTGCCCCATTTTCCGCTTTTTGCAGCGTTGCATTTGCGGCAGCCACCTGCCCCTTTGCTGCCTCATAAGCTGCTTTAGCCGCCTCAATTTGTGCGATCGCTTGTTCTTCCTTGGCTTTTAATTCATCGCTGGAAATTTCGACCAACAAATCTCCGGTTTTTACTTCTTTTCCCTCTTCAATGTGAAGCTTCACGATTTTGCCTGGAATCTTGCTGTTAATGCTTACTTCTTTTGCTTCAATAACACCTTGGGAAATAATACCTAATTCGGGATTAAAAACCCGGGTCTCCGTATCGTTTTTTACAGCACATCCTGCAGCAAAAGATACTATTATTAGTATTAAGCTGAATAAATTAAAAATTAGTTTTTTCTTATTCATAGATGCCAACCTCACTTTATTAGTATAAAAATTTTCCAATGTCATTAAGGTATTTCATCTTAGCAAGATTATATCCATACATGATCTCAACAACTTTTTCTTCTACCTGTGCAAGATTTTCTTGTGCTGCAAGGACTTCAACAATTGTTCCGGCGGCCGACTCAAGATCCAGTTTTTTAAGCAGGCTGGTTTCTGTTCCAAATCCCTCATTATACTTATATTCAGCTATTTCCACGCTTTCTTTTGCCTGTTCAATCATCTCTTTAGAAGTGTTTAACATCAGGCCGGTACTTTGCAATGTTTCATACGACTGACGGATGGAACTTTCCACGTCTGACTTTGTTTTATCAAGATTTAGCAGTGCTTTTTGTTTTAAAAGGTTTGCTTCCTGATATTGAAACGTTATGGAAGGATATTTCTTTGTTATAATATCAAAGTTTAAGTTATATATTATCACTTCGCCTGCAGCCTTCTTTACCTCCAGGCGGTTTTTCAGGCCGCTTGCCAACCCTTCTTCAAGGTCAGGTTCTTCTACATGGTCTGTGAGGACATCGGTCAATGTAATCTCACTGTTCAGAGGAATATTTAAATTTTTCTTTAATTCTGTGAGGGCATTGTTGAGATCGCCCTGTGCTTTTTGATATTCAATTTTAGTCCCTGTATAATATAAATTTGCCAGCAGCATGTCATCTTTGGCCTTCATGCCAGCCTCATAACTATCTTTAGCAAAATTGTATTGTTTTTCAGCACGATCCATCGCTTTTTTCTTTACTTCAAGCATTTTTTGTGCTTTAAGAACATCGTAATAACTTTTTTGAATGAGCATGGCAATCTGGTTTTTATAAATGTCATAAGAAGCTTTTGTAACTTCATACGACACTTTTGTCATTGTTGTCATTAAATCTCCGGTTGCTTTGCTATTTAATGCACCTAAGTTATCCATTTTTAATTTTTCCGATAATACTCCGCCCGCTTCTTCAAGTGCATTATCGATAGAAGACTGTCCATTTGCCAGTTCATTTTCTGCATTTTCGATTTGCTGTTCTATGGATTCTTTGATACTGGTTTTAATTGTGGCTTTTGCTTCCTCTGATAATGGTAAATTGTTAACATAGTTATCAATATCTGCCCCTTTAGGAAGAGTAAATGGAGTCCCAGAGATAGGAATATCAGCGGGGGCCTGGTTGTTGGAATAATAATTTTTTGCTTCACTTAATTTGTCGCGGCCTTCATCAATCGCTGCATCCCCATTGTCGAGTTTATTGCGGCGATATTTCGCTCTTTTATCAGTTAAAGCACTCAAGCTGATTTCATTTTCCACCTGTTTTAACATGATACTGTTTTTTAAGCCTAGCTTAACTGCTTCTTCTAGTGTCAAACGTAATACATTTTCATCCTGGGCCGCTGCATGCTTCATCGGAATTAAAAAAATTGTGCTCAATAGGGATATTAATATTATGGAAACAATTTTTTGCTTCATTTGGTCCTCCTTCTTCCAATTTAAAGATTAAAGTAAAATATGATATTAGGAGTTATCTAAGAGTGTTAAACATGTCATTGGGCTATATCGATTAACCCTTGTTGCAATTTCCTAAGAATATGAAGTATCTGATTTTTTTCATGATCATTTAGTATTGTCATAATATCTCTGGACCACTCTTTATACTTTATAATAATTTCTTCGGTAAATTGTTTGCCTTTTTCTGTAATTACTGCTGTAATTTTTCTTCGGTCCACACTGTCTCTTATTCTTTTGACGAAACCCTGTTTTTCAAGCCGGTCGATGAGGCCGGTTATGTTTGCTTTTGTAACCAGCATTTGTTCCCCTATGTCTGAAAGCGTCATCCCCTCCTCTGAATTCTTGTATAAAATTACAAGAACATTAAATTTGGTATGAGATATATTAAATTTATTGAAAAAACTGCTATGAACTTCTTCAAGGATATCGGCAGTTTTTTTTAATTCAATAATTGTCTTGTTTGCAATTTCATCTACCCAATCATAACTCTCAGCTAGCTTTTTTAGTTTATTCATCCTTCACACCTCTTAAAAAAATTCCAATATTCATTATAGTACGATTATATTAATATGTAAATAGTTAATATATAAATTATTTATATATAAATCAGATAAAATTTGTATTATTTAATGTAATAAAAAACTTTTTGAGTAAAGAAAAAGATTTTCTTTGTAGGACAACAGGAAACACCTTCTATTGACACCCGACTACAAATATGCTAGCGTAAAATATGATGAGGTATTGAACAGTTTGCTGTTTGTGTTTTGGGGGTTGCGTGAATGTATAAGATTGTTATTGTAGATGATGAAGAAATCGTAAGAGAAGGAATACGTGACAATGTAGAGTGGGCTGCACTGGGACTTGAGTTTGCCGGGGAAGCGGAGGATGGGCTTCAAGCATATGAATTGGTCAAAAAACAGAATCCCGATATCCTCCTGGTAGACATTTGCATGCCTCATATGGATGGTTTGGAGTTTAGCCGTCTTGTGAAAGATACACACCCGGACTGCAAAGTGATTATTGTGACCGGTTATGATGAATTTGATTATGCCCAACAGGCAATAAGGCTTGGGGTGGATGACTATATATTAAAACCTATTACATGTGCGGAATTGACAGAGTTGTTAGAGAAAGTAGTTAAAGAGCTGGATTGGAAAAAAATGCAGCAAAGAGAAGTAAGGCATCTTAAAGAACAATTGGATGAGAGTCTTCCGCTTCTTAGAGAAAAAACGCTCAACAAGCTAATCAATGGAGAACTAAACCCGGATAATCACAGAGAAAAATTCGATATATTGCAAATAAATGCCCAAGCTAAGTTGTTTGCAGCAGCTTTGATAGACATAGATAACTTTTCTGAAGCTGAAGTAGATTTTAGGCAGGATGAGATGGATTTAATACAGTTTGCTCTGCTTAATGTAGCTAATGAAATTATGCATGAAAAGAAAAACGGGATTGCTTTTAAAACCGGCCAGGATGAAATAGCTTTAATTTTCTATTTAGAGACTACGAATAGAGAAACCGGGCTGGAAATAATCAATTCCATTCTTTCGATAATAAGGCGAGTGATGGTAGATAATTTAAAATTGACTATGTCTATAGGAATAGGAGATTTATATCCTGACATCTGTGATCTGGACAAGTCATATAATGAGGCCAGGAGGGCACTGGACTACCGGTTTTTCCTGGGTAACGATGCCATTATAAATATTAAGGAAATCAGGCAGCCGGAAGGTGTACGTTATCGGTATCCTAAAGATCTTGAGAAAAAGTTGATAAGTTCTCTAAAAGGTTCTTCAAAGGAAGAAGTAATAGGCATTTTAAATGAAATATTTACACACATGAAAAATTCCAGCATAAACATCGATATATGCCGGAATACCGTAATCGAAATGCTTATTGTGATGCTAAAAGCATTTGCTGAAATTGGCATTCAAATGGATGAAATATTTGAAGAGCGCATTAATATTTTAAAAGAGATCAACCAGTTTAAGACTCTGAAGGAAATAGAGGAATGGGTTAAACATCTGTATCTAAAAATTGCTTCATATATTGAAGATAGGGCCAGCTCGACCAAGATGCATATTTTAAAGGTTATAGAATATATAGAAAACAATTTCGGGGATAAGGATCTGTCTTTTAGGGCAATGTGTGATATTATGCATTTGAGCCCCAGTTATTTTAGCCTGATTTTTAAGAAAGAGATGGGAGAAACTTTTATTGAATATTTAACCCGTGTAAGGATGGAGAAGGCAAAAGAACTATTGAAAAATTCGTCCTTGAGAACCTATGAAATTGCCGATAGAGTGGGGTATAGCGACCCGCATTATTTTAGTTCTATTTTTAAAAAGATTACCAATATGTCTCCCACTGAGTATAAAGAGAAAGTAGGGGGTAAGGCGTAAAGTGTTTAAGCAGAATAACAAGAAAAAGCAGTCCCGCAGTATACAGGCACGTATCCTTATCTATTTCTCAATATTAATTATTGCCACGGTTTCAGCGATGGGCGCCATATTTTATTATAAATCTTCCAGGACTATAGAAAAAAATGCTGATGAATATGCCTATCAGATTGTTGACCAGGTTGGAAGAAATGTAGAATACTATATTGGGTATATGGAAGATGTTTCTTCCATCCTGTACTATAATCCCATTATTAATAGCTACCTGATGACAAAACCAGAGAATTTATGGAATAAGGAAGCAGAGGAGCAAAAGATAGTAGCATTACTGGATTCCATCATGAAGATGAGAAGTGATATCGTATCCATTTATATATTTGGCAGGGACGGGCAGGTAATCACCAATGAAAGAAATTATAAGCTAAAGGAGTATGTAGATATCAGAGAACTCAGTTGGTACACAGAAGCCATAAAGAAGCAGGGCCTGCCGGTTGTCTCATCCTCCCATGTCCAGAATTTTATTAAAGACCGTCACAACTGGGTTGTTTCTTTGAGCCGGCAGATTAATGCATTTCAGACGCAGGAACATCTCGGGGTTCTTCTGATTGATTTAAACTATAAAGCGATTACAGATATATGCAGCAAAATCAACCTGGGCCAAAAGGGATATGTTTTTATTTTGGATGAAGTAGGGAATATCGTTTACCATCCACAGCAACAATTAATCTATACCAGGCTAAAGAGTGAAAATATAGAGAGAATCCTGAATACAACACAAAGAAGTTTTATAGATGCAGAAGGCAAGGAGAAGAAGCTGGTCACAATTAAAACTCTTCCTAAGGTAGGGTGGAAAATTGTAGGGGTTTCTTATCTGGACGACCTTTCACTGAGCAAAGACGATATCAGAAATTCATATATTATGATAACCCTTGTTTGCCTGCTTATTGCAACATTGATATCTGCAAAAATTGCATCCAATATCTCCCGCCCCATTAAAAAGTTGGAGGCTTTAATGCGGCGAGTAGAAGACGGGGACTTTGATGTTGATATCGACATTAGAAGCAATGATGAGATAGAACACCTGGGAACATCCTTCAAGGTAATGCTTCAGAGAATTAAAGAATTAATGAAGCAAACAAAAGAGGACCAGGCGGCTATACGCAGAAGTGAATTAAAAGCATTACAAGCCCAAATCAATCCGCATTTTTTATATAATGCGCTGGATGCAATCGTCTGGATGGCAGAGAGTAAAAAGCACGATAAGGTGGTATTGATGACATCGGCCCTTGCTAAATATTTCCGTATAAGTCTAAGTAAAGGAAAAGAAGTAATTCAGGTGAAAGATGAGATTGAACATATAAAAAACTATTTAGTAATACAGAAAATAAGATACGATAAAAAACTTGAATATACGATCGATGTAGACCAGGACATTCTAAAATATGACATACTCAAGCTGGTGCTGCAGCCCCTGGTTGAAAATTCAATATACCATGGGATAAAGAATTTACCCGGTGGAGGTACTGTCGAGATTGTTGGAAAGCAGGTGGATGACAAGATCCTGCTTCAGGTAAAAGACAACGGAGTGGGTATTCCGGAAGAAAGACTGGAAAATATTCTTCAAAGTGAAAGTGAAGACAAAGTCAGGACAGGTGGTGTCGGACTTAAAAATGTGCATGAAAGGATACAGCTTTATTATGGAGAGGCTTATGGCCTGTCCATTGAAAGCAAGGTCAACGTGGGAACGACGGTAAATGTATGGCTGCCGGTGATAATTTAATACTGGGGATTGGTGTTGGAGGTGGTAGAATGAATAGGATAACTTTAGTTTCGTTACTAATAATATCTGTGATACTGGTATCCATTATTGCAGGTCAAAATAATATTATTACAAAAAGCACTTCTAATGATAGAAGAACGGTTTATATGATTGTAAAATCAAGTGATCCGAATAACGAGTTCTGGCAAATCGTAAGAATGGGAGCGGAAACAGCGGCCAAAGAATTTAATGGCGATTTGGTTTTTACAGGTCCCCAAAGTGAGACAAATATACAGGGGCAGATAGATATTTTGGCTGACGCAATTCAAAAGAAGCCGGCAGCGATTGTATTGGCAGCTGCTGATTATAAAGCAGTGACTCCTATGGCAGAAAAAGCAGTCAAAGAAAAAATACCGCTCATTACTATTGATTCAGAGATTGATTCGAAAGCGGCAAAAAGTTTTATTGCCACTGATAATATTACAGCAGCAGAGGCCATAGGAGAAAAGCTGGCACAACTTATAAACAGAAAAGGCAAAGTTGCAATCGTAAGCCATATTCAGGGCACTACCACTGCTATGGAAAGGGAAAAAGGCTTTATGAACACAGTGTCAAAATATAAGGATATAGAAATAATAGGTAAGTTCTACAGCAAAAGCAGTCCCGAGGAAGCATACAGAATTACCAAGCAGATTTTAAGGGAAATTCCTGATATAGCCGGAATCTTCGGTTCAAACCAACAATCGGCAGAAGGGGTTGCTCGGGCCGTAAATGATTCCGGGATGGGGAGGAAGATAAAAATAGTTGCTTTTGACAGTTCGGAAGAACAAATCCAATATATCGAAAAGGGTATCATTCAGGCAGTTGCTGTGCAAAAGCCTTTCAATATGGGTTATCTTGGTGTAAAAACCGCCCTTATGGCTGCCCGTGGGGAGAAAGTTGAGAAAAATATTGATACAGGTTTTGAAATCATTACGAAAGAAAACATGTACAGTCCTGAAAACCAGAAATTATTATTTCCGTTTGTAGAACGGTGAATGTAAGATATACTTTATAGGCTATTGTAAAAACAGTAGCCTTATTTTTTTGTGTAAAAGACAAGAAAATATTCAACCATGATAGGAATTTATTCTATTCATCCTCCAGGCCATTTGGCCTATAATAAGTTCATGACAAAAAGGGAGGAGGATAAAGGAATGGATCAGGTTCTTGTTTCAATGCAAGGAATAGAAAAGTCCTTTCCTGGTGTTCATGCACTCAAACAGTGCCAATTTGAGTTGCGCTCTGGTGAGGTGCACGCCCTGCTCGGTGAAAATGGCGCTGGTAAGTCCACGCTGATGAAAATACTCACTGGTGTATACACGAAAGACGCAGGCCGCATCCTTTACAAGGGTAATGAAGTCGAAATTCCCAATCCAAAAGCGGCGCAAGACTTAGGTATCAGCATCATCCATCAGGAGCTCAACTTGATGCCCCACCTTACGGTGGCACAGAATATTTTTATCGGACGTGAATCGCGAAAAGGTGTTAAGTTTCTAGTGGATGAAAAGGAGATTAACGATAAGACGCGGCAGTTGCTTGATATGCTGCGTCTGGATTTGGACCCGCGCACCAGGGTTGCGGATCTTACCGTTGCCAAGCAGCAGATGGTTGAAATCGCCAAGGCGCTGTCCTTTAATTCCGAGGTGCTGATTATGGACGAGCCGACGGCAGCATTGACCGAATCGGAAATAGAAGAACTCTTTCGGATTATTCGTGAGCTTCGTGATAAGGGTGTGGGAATTGTTTACATCTCTCATCGTATGGAAGAGCTCAAGCAGATTTGCGACCGTATCACCGTCATGCGCGACGGCTGCTATATCGATACGGCTAATATGCAAGATGTTACAATTGACCAGATCATCAGCATGATGGTCGGCCGGGAGATTTATGAGACTTCGCGTCCAATCACGGAAAATGCCAGCCAGGAAGTCGTGCTTGAGGTAAAGAACCTCAATCGGGGTCGCGTGATTAAGGATGTCAGCTTTAAACTGAAAAAAGGCGAAATCCTTGGCTTTGCAGGATTGATGGGTGCCGGGCGCACAGAGGTGGCGCGTGCTATTTTCGGGGCAGACCCCGTTGACTCGGGAGAGGTTTATGTGCTGGGCCAAAAGGCATATATCAAAAGTCCCAGTGATGCTGTCAAGTATGGCATCGGTTATCTCTCGGAGGACCGTAAGCGCTATGGCCTGACACTGGGGATGGATGTGGAAACCAACATTGTGCTCGCTACCTACAAAAAATTTCTGGGTTTTCTCGGCTGGGTGAACCGTGCCAAGACCCGTGCTGAGGCGGAATATTACGTTGACAGTCTCAAAATTAAAACACCCGGCATACACCAGAAGGTCAAGAATCTTTCAGGCGGTAATCAACAGAAGGTCGTCATTGGCAAGTGGTTGACCCGCGACTGCAATATCTTGATATTTGATGAACCTACGCGCGGTATCGATGTTGGTGCCAAGAGCGAAATTTACAAGTTGCTCAACGATTTGGCAGAACAAGGCAAGTCAATTATCATGATTTCTTCGGAGTTGCCGGAAATTTTGCGCATGAGCCACCGGGTAATCGTAATGTGTGAAGGCCGCATCACGGGTGAACTGACTGCTGCCGAGGCCACGCAAGAACGTATCATGCAATTTGCCACCAAACGCGGGAAATAATGCGTGTTGTTGGTGTTGTTTCAAACAAAACTGAATTCGGGGGTCTGTAGATATGGAAAGTAAAGTTGTTCAAAACAAAAGTGCTCAAAAGAAATCCCTGGTCAATTCAGACGCCGCACAAAAATTGTTTGCATTCGCCAGCTTGATTTTATTGTTTATTGTATTTTCAATCGCATCACCCAACTTTGCAAAGTTTGACAATATTGTGGGTATTTTATTGGCGACTGCAGTTAACGGCGTACTGGCTGTGGGGATTACGTTTGTTATCATAACCTCAGGTATTGATTTGTCCATCGGTACGGTTATGACTTTTTCAGCGGTGATGACTGGTGTGTTTATAACATTTTGGAAACTTCCAATTCCTGTTGGGGTATTGGGAGGTATATTGGTCGGTGCGTTATGCGGTTGTATTAACGGTACGGCTGTAGCTAAAATGAAAATCCCGCCGTTTATTGCAACACTGGGCATGATGATGGTGACCAAAGGTCTTTCACTGGTTGTCTCGGGTACAAAACCAATTTATTTTACTGATACACCTATGTTCACAAAGATTTCCATGGGTACCGTGGGTGGTATTCCGAATGCCGTGTTGATTTTCTTCGCGGCAGCGATTATTGCAAGTGTGATGTTGTCTAAGACAGTATTAGGGAGATATACTTTTGCTCTTGGAAGTAATGAAGAAGCTGCCCGTCTTTCGGGTATTAATGTTGACAGGTGGAAAATTGCTATCTACGCGCTGGGTGGAACTTTCGCCGGGTTAGCCGGCGTTATGATGGCATCTCGTTTGAATTCTGCCCAACCTGCGCTGGGCGCCGGTTACGAGATGGATGCAATTGCAGCAGCGGTTATTGGCGGAACATCCCTAAGCGGTGGTGAAGGAAGCATCCTGGGCACAGTAATAGGTGCTTTTGTTATCACTGTCCTCACCAATGGTCTGCGTATACTCTCTGTTCCGCAAGAGTGGCAGACAGTGGTTACTGGAGTTATCGTCATAGGTGCTGTATACATGGATATTATACGTCGCCGTAAGTCGTAAGTAATGTTTTTTTAAAAATGCTTATTTTAGCAAGTAAATTTGCAGAAACCTTATTAAGGTATTTGCTCCTGACAGGAGTGTAATACAATAAATAAAATACTAAAAAATCTTTAGGAGGAGATTGACATGAAGAAGTTCAAAAAACTATTTTCTGTACTTGTGAGCCTGCTGCTTGTTGTGGCGCTGTTAGGCGGCTGTGGCCAGAAGCCGGCTGACACTAAGCCAGCTGATACCAAACCAGCTGATACTAAACAAGCCGACACAAAGCCAGCAGATACTAAAACGGCTGATTCTGGTGAAATCTACATCCCTATTATCTCCAAGGGCTTCCAGCATCAGTTCTGGCAAGCTGTTAAGGCAGGTGCTGAAAAGGCTGCGAAGGATTATAACGTAAAAGTAACTTTCGAAGGCCCAGAAACCGAGGCTATGGTTGACAAACAGATTGAAATGCTTCAGGCTGCACTCGGCAAAAACCCCAAAGCTATTGCTATAGCTGCCCTGGACAGTAAAGCAGTTCTTCCACTTCTCGAGAAGGCAAAGGCTGCCAACATCCCTGTTATCGGATTTGACTCTGGTGTAGACAGCGATATTCCGGTTGCAACTGCTGCTACCGACAATGTTAAGGCTTCTGCTGTGGCTGCTGACAAAATGGCTGAGTTGATCGGCGGCGAAGGTGAGGTTGCCGTTATCGTGCATGACCAGACCAGCCGCACCGGTGTCGACCGCCGAGATGGTTTTGTTAACCGCATTAAGGAAAAATATCCGAATATAAAGATCGTTGACATCCAGTATGGCGGTGGTGACCAACTCAAATCTACTGACCTTGCAAAAACTATTATTCAGGCTCATCCGAATCTCAAAGGCTTCTTCGGTGCGAACGAAGGGTCTATCATCGGTGTGCTGAATGCCGTGAAAGAAATGAAGAAGGAAGGCAAGATTGTAGTTATAGGCTACGATTCCGGTAAGCAGCAGATAGAGGCGATCAAGAGCGGAGTACAGGCTGGTGCTATCACCCAGGACCCTATCGGTATCGGTTATAAGGCTGTTGAGGCCGCTGTGAAGGCTATAAAAGGCGAAAAGGTAGAGAAGAACATCGATACTGGATTCCATTGGTATGATAAATCCAACATAGACTCTGATCAAATCAAGCCTTTGTTATACGAGTAACAGATAGATATTGTTCAATCTAGAAACAAAAAAGAGGCTGTCCAAAAGAGGACAGCCTTTATTCACTTAAAAATTATGTAATTTATCTTTTCCCATTTTATACTATATGTTCCTTAAAAGCAAACCTCTTTTTGTAATTACCCCGCCATATTCTAAATACGTATGTACCTTTGATATGGTCCAGTTCTCCACACACTGTACAAAAATATGCTCTGGTGCATTTCTTCTTATGAACAATGTATAAAACCCATATCATTTTGCTTTTACAATTCTGACAATACATCCTTCCCCCTTCTTTCATATTCCGAACTTATTATTGGTGTTAATATATTTATATTCCCTTTCGTTTGTCCAATAGTCCGTAGCATTAAAAAAATGCTCTGTGGCATAATTTACTAGAATATGATATATTAAATTAAGAAGAAAAATTTTCATATAACTGGTTGGATATATAAGTTTATAGTTCATGTATCAATTCGAACAAATGCTGTAGTCTGTGGAACGTTAACTGTGAACTACTAAGGAGTGATAGACGCATGAGTCTGCGTATAATTTACGGAAGGGCCGGCAGTGGTAAAAGTTACTTCTGCCTTAATGATATAAAAGAAAGACTAAATAATGGGTGTAGCACTCCATTAATTTTATTGATTCCGGAGCAGTTTTCCCTCCAGGCAGAGAAAAATCTGCTTAAAACTATTGGTTCGGCAGGAATTATCCGGACGGAAGTTCTAAGCTTCCGCCGCATGGCCTACAGGGTGTTCAATGAAGTGGGAGGGGTCACCCGGCAGCATATTAATTCAGCAGGTAAATGCATGCTCATTTATCGCGTCATGGACCGGCTTAAGGATAGCCTTAAAGTGTTTCCGAAGGCGGTCCGGCAGCAGGGATTTGTAAATACTCTTTGCAGTACTATATCAGAGATGAAGCGGTATAATATTTCTCCACAACTGCTGGAAAATATCAGAAATAATATACAGGATGATCAACTTTTAAAGGACAAGCTTGAGGATATCAGCGTAATTTTCAGTGAATTTGAAAGTATTCTTCATCAAAGATATATAGATTCTGACGATGATTTAACCATGCTTGCTAATAAACTGGACCTGTCCCGCCAGTTTGACGGGGCGGAGATCTGGATAGACGAATTTTCCGGGTTTACTCCCCAGGAATATAAAGTAATTGAAAAGCTGCTAAAGAAGGCGCAAAGGATTAACGTTTGTTTATGTACCGATTGCCTGATGGATGATTTTGCAATTGACAGTACGGAAGTATTTTCTGCCACTAAAAATACAGCAAGAAAACTTATAAAGCTGGCGAGAGAAAATAATGTTAAAGTAGAGACGCCCATAGCATTAAAGCAGGAACCATTTTGCAGATTTAGGGATAGTCGGGAAATCAGCCATCTGGAAAAAAATATCTTTTCCTATCCTTATCGTACATATTTGGAAAAAACAAAGGATGTCACTATTTTTTCAGCAGTTAATATTTATACAGAGGTGGAGAACACAGCCAGGGATATTATCCGTCTCTGCCGGGATAGGGGCATAAGGTACAGGGACATCGCAGTAGTCACCAGAAATCTGGCAGGATATCAGAAACTGATTCAAGTCATATTTAACGAATATGGAATACCCTATTTTATTGACCGGAAGAGGGATATCAGCAACCATCCGCTGGTGCTGCTGGTGCTTTCGGTTTTAGAGATCTTCAGTAAAAATTGGTCCTATGAATCGGTTTTTAGGTATTTGAAGACAGGACTGACAGATATAGAAAAAGAGGATATAGATATTATCGAGAACTATGTGCTGGCTGCAGGAATAAAAGGAAGTACATGGACCAAAAATGAAGTCTGGGATTTTCGACTCAATCCTGGCTTTGAACAGGGGGAAATATCCGAGTATGAGCAGTCTATTTTAAATAGAGTCAATGAAATACGGCAGCGGATTATCTCACCTCTTATGAATTTTCGGGCAAAGACAAAGGGAAGAAAGAAAACAAGGGAGATATGTACTGCACTGTATGAGTTTTTATGCGAGATTAGAGTTCCCGAAAGGATAGAAGACCGAATAGAAGAATTTAAAAATTCGGGACTTATGGACCTTGCCAATGAATATGGCCAAATATGGAATATTCTAATGAGCGTGCTGGACCAGGTTGTAGAAGTAATGGGGGATGAGTATGTCAATATAGAGCGGTTTAGAGAAGTGCTTGCCATTGGATTTGGGGAATATAAAATCGGTCTGATTCCTCCCGCTCTGGACCAAGTGCTTGTGGGAAGCGTAGAGCGCTCAAGAAGCCATGAAATTAGTGCATTATACATATTGGGAGTAAATGATGGCATATTTCCTGCTGCTGTACAGGCTGAAGGAATACTATCCGATAAAGACAGGGAAAGTTTGCGTGCCCGGGGAATAGAACTTGCTCAGGATACACGGACCCGGGCCTTTGAAGAACAATATCTTATCTATATGGCACTGGCTACCGCCGGTAGATATCTGAGATTAAGTTACCCCATTGCCGACCATGAAGGAAAAACCATGAGGCCTTCCGTCATTATTTCAAGGGTGAGGAAGATTTTTCCCAATATAAGTGAATACAGCAATATTGTCAATCACGATACGGACCGGGAAAACCTTGAACTGGTAGCCACCCCCACTCCTACTTTTAGCCGGCTGATATCTGTTATACGGAGACAGGCTGAAGGGTTCGAAGTGAAGCCCTTATGGTGGGACGTATACCGGTGGTATATCCAGAATGAGCAATGGAGGGAAAAGTGTAAGACAGCACTGTCCGGATTGTTTTATTCCAACCAGATAAGCTATATTTCAGCGGATAAAATGAAGAGGCTTTATGGGAATCCTGTTTATTCCAGTGTATCCAGATTGGAAAGATTTGCTTCCTGTCCTTTTGCCTACTATGTGCAATATGGGTTGAAAGCAAAAGAAAGAAAGATATTCAGGCTGGATGCTCCGGACCTGGGAACTTTTATGCATAGTGTGCTGGACCGGTTTTCAAAATTAGTTGACGAACAGCATATGAGTTGGAGGGAACTGGAGAAAGAATGGTGTGCCCAGGCCATATCAAGCATTGTGGATGAAATGTTGCAAAAAATGTCAGGTTCTGTTCTTAACAGTTCCCAGCGCTACAGGTATCTTACCCATAGGTTAAAACGGGTACTTGCAAGGGCAGTGTGGTTAATTGCCGAACATATTAAGCGGAGCAGTTTTGAACCACTGGGCTATGAGATGTCCTTTGAAGAAAAGGGGCAATTTCCCCCAATTACCATACAACTGCCATCCGGCGAGACTGTTAAACTCGTAGGAAGAATAGACCGGGTTGATGCGCTGCAAACCGAGGCTGGTACATATTTGAGAATTATTGATTATAAATCCGGGGCAAAAGCCTTCAAATTATCGGATGTATATTATGGACTGCAAATACAGCTCATTACCTACCTGGATGCCTTATGGGAGAACGGTGGGGAAGACATACAGCATCCCATTTTGCCAGGTGGAATTCTATATTTTAGAATCAATGACCCTATCATAAAAAGTGGGGTGAATACGGCTGAGGAAGAGATAGAAAAGGAAATCATGAAGCAGTTGAAGATGAAGGGGCTGCTTCTTGCCGATGTAAAATTGATTAGAGAAATGGACAAGCAGCTGGAAGGCGATTCCCTGATCATCCCGGCGAGAATTAACAAGGGAGACGTGCTGGGCAAATCTTCCTCGGCAGCTACTATAGAACAGTTTGAGCTTCTAAGAAAACATGTTAAAAAGCTTCTCACACAGCTGGGGGAAGAGATGTTAAAAGGAAATGTGTCCATCACCCCCTATAAGAAAAAGAAATTTACTTCATGTACCTACTGCAGCTATGCGTCGGTCTGCCAGTTTGACCCTGGCATGAGCGATAATAATTTCAGAATTCTTAGGGATATGAAAGATGATGAAGTGTGGAAATTGATGAAGGAACACGGTGATTAATATGATTTCGATTTTACTCCCCACTGTTCACTCCCCACTATTTTCATATTAAGGAGGATGATATCATGAACGCCACACAATGGACCAAAGAACAGCTGGCCGCCATCACAACCGGCGGCTGCAACCTCCTGGTGGCTGCGGCGGCAGGTTCCGGGAAAACGGCAGTATTGGTAGAGAGAATCATAAGAAAGATAACTGACGATAAAAATCCGGTTGATATAGATAAAATGCTTATTGTAACTTTTACCAATGCAGCTGCTGCCGAAATGAGGGAAAGAATAGGTGATGCCATCGCAAAGGAGCTGGAAAAAAAGCCTGAGTCCAGACAGTTGCAGAAACAGTTGATGCTGCTCCACAAAGCGAGCATTACCACCATACACTCTTTTTGCCTGGAGGTTATTAGAAATAATTTTCACTGTATTGACCTGGATCCTAATTTTAGAATTGCCGATGAAACTGAAGCTGTGCTTTTAAAGATGGAAGCCCTGGAAGAGCTGTTTGAAGAGAAGTATGAGGCAGCCGACCTGCAGCAGGAATTCGAAACTGCTGTGCGGCTTGGGGACGGTTCGTCTGTCGCATGCGCTTTTCATGCGACTGAGGAACTGTCCTCATGTCGAAGCCCTGAGCAATTAGGCACTTTTTCAGCGGTTTCGGAATTCCTTCAGCTTGTAGAGTGCTACGGAGGCAATACCGATGACAAAATGCTCCAGGATATGGTATTCAACCTGCATGGATTCGTACAAAGCTCTCCATGGCCTAAAAAATGGCTGAAAGAAAAGGTTGAAGACTTTAACCTGCCTGATGATCTGGATTTTTCAAATACCGCCTGGGGCAGGGTATTAATGAAAAGCATAAAAATTGAACTTGAAGGTCTTTTAAATGCGCTGCAGGGGGCAGTAAACGTTATAAAGTATGCGGAAGGCCTTAGCCCTTATCTCGAAAATTTTCAGGAAGATATGTCGAATATAAGGATATTGTTAAAAAAATGTGATGCCACATGGGATGAGCTTTATGAAGCATTTGCTGCATTTGAATTTGGCAAATTGCCACGCTGCGCAAAAGATGCAGATAAGGAGAAGCAGGAACAGGTAAAAGCTATAAGGGAAGAAGTAAAAAAAAGGTTAAAAAAAATTAAAGAGGATATTTTTGTGTCTATTTCCCGTGAAATAACTGCTAATTTAAAACAGTTGTATCCTTTAATGAACTGCCTGGCACAGCTTGTTATTGAATTTGATGATAAATATTCTAATAAGAAAAAGGAAAAATCACTATTGGATTTTAATGACCTGGAGCATTTTTGTCTTGAAATTTTAACTGAGACAGATACAGAAGGGAATATGAAACCTTCAAAAGTAGCTCTTGGATTCCAGGAGCGGTTTGAAGAAATTCTCATAGATGAGTACCAGGACAGCAATATGGTCCAGGAAGTAATTATGAGCATGATCTCCAGACAAGATACCGGCACACCTAACATTTTTATGGTAGGGGATGTAAAACAAAGCATTTACCGTTTTAGACAGGCGAGACCGGAGCTTTTCCTTGACAAGTATAACAGGTATTCAGACCAGGAAGAGGCAAAAGAGAAAAAAATACAGCTTTATAAAAACTTCAGAAGCCGGGAAGAAGTCATAAAAAGTGTTAACTACCTATTTAAGCAGATTATGTCGGAAAACATAGGAGAACTTGATTACACCGATGAAGAAGCTTTAAATTTAGGTGCGAAATATGATGTGCTGGAAGATCCGGAAGGGACGGCAGGGGGGACGGTAGAGCTTCATATCATTGATATGAAAGACGGCGAAGATAGGATAGATGATTGGACACAAGAGTTAATCGATGATGAGGAAGCCGATGGACTGACCACAGAAGAGGAAGAGGAACTGGATAACATTCAGGCTGAAGCAAGGATAGTGGTAAAGAGAATCAAGGAGCTAATGCTGCCCGATGAAGAAGGAAGAATTTTTAAAGTATATGATAAACAGTTAAAGTCCTATAGGCCTGTAGAATATAAAGATATTGTTATCTTACTCCGTGCAACTCGGAATTGGGCTGAAATATTTGTAGAAGAACTGGGAGCACAGGGCATTCCTGCCTATGCCGATACCGGGACAGGATATTTTAACACAATAGAAATACAAACAGTGATGTCCCTTTTGCAGGTAATTGACAATCCGATGCAGGATATTCCACTTCTCTCAGTGCTGCGTTCACCCATTGCTTCTTTTACGCCGGAGGAATTGATTGATATCCGCTTGGCGGACCGGGAAAGTTCTTTCTACGAGGCTATGAAAAAAATGGTTCTTGAAGGCAGTGGTGAAACCGCCAATAAGTCGGCGGCTTTTTTACAGCGCCTTCATCAATGGAGAAAAAATGCAGCCCATATGTCTACCGATGAGCTGATCTGGTATTTATATACCGACACAGGCTATTTTAGCTTTGTAGGGGCCATGCCGGGAGGCGTACAGCGCCAGGCAAACCTGAGAATCCTTTTTGAAAGGGCACGGCAGTACGAAGAGACGAGCTATAAAGGGTTATTTAACTTTATTAATTTTATCAACAAGTTAAAAAGCAGCAGAGGAGATATGGGCAGCGCTAAAATACTGGGAGAAAATGAAAATGTAGTCAGAATTATGAGCATTCACAAGAGTAAAGGGTTAGAGTTCCCGGTAGTTTTTGTATCAGGGACCGGTAAGGGCTTTAATCTGCAGGACATGAACAAAAGCATACTGCTTCACCAGGATTTGGGTTTTGGCCCGGATTTTGTAGACTATAAAAGGAGGATTTCATATCCTACTGTTCCTAAACAGGCGATAAAATACAAGGCTAAACTGGAAAGCCTCTCAGAAGAAATGAGGGTTTTATATGTCGCCTTCACCCGGGCAAAAGAAAAATTAATTATTACGGGAGCGGTAAAGGATATTGAAAAGGCCGCCGGACGATGGTGCAGTAGTATCGGGGTAGAAGATACCAAGCTGCCGGAATATGAGATGCTGAGGGCAAAAAGCTATCTGGACTGGATAGGCAGTGCACTTGTGCGTCATAAAGATTGCAGGCCGCTCAGGCAAATTGGCGGCCTGGAGCAGGAATATCCCGGTACATTGCTTGAAGATGCTTCCCTATGGCAGGTGAAATTGTGGAATAAAAAAGATGTACTAACCGGAAAGTCAGAGATGGAGCAAAAGGAACAGGATTTTTTGCGAAAACTTGAAGAACTGGGCAACCAGGGTATATGCAGCCAATACGGCGAGGACGTTCATAGAAGATTAAGCTGGCAATATCCTTACCATATATGTGGAAGGCTTCCGAGCAAAATATCGGTAACCGAGTTAAAAAGACATTTTAATGCTGAATTTTCTGATGAGTATACAGTATCTATTTTTATACCTCCTCTTGTAAAAAGGCCTATGTTTTTAGAAGAAAGCAAGGGGTTGACCGCAGCAGAGAAAGGCACCATCATGCACTTTGTAATGCAGCATCTGGATTTAAACAAAGTCTCTACCCTTAGAGAAATAGAATTCCAGGTTGTCGAAATGATGTTGAGGGAGCTGTTGACCGAACAGCAGGCGAACGCTGTAAATCTGCATAGGATTAAAAAGTTTTTTGACTCGCCGCTGGGAAAAAGGATGCTGCAGTCCGACAGGGTAAGCAGAGAAATTCCCTTTAATATCGAACTCAAGAGTACAGAATTATATAAGGACCTGGACGAAAACACCTATGGAGGCGAAACCATTCTGCTGCAGGGAATTATTGACTGTTATTTCGAAGAGCAGGGTGAACTGGTACTACTGGACTACAAGACCGATTATATCACGGATGGGAATACAGGTATCATCAAGGAGAAGTACAGGGTACAAATTGATTACTATGCAAAAGCATTAGAAAGCATCACAGGTAAGAGGGTAAAAGAAAAGTACATATATTTGTTTGGGAATGGAGAAATCATAGCATACTAACACCAAGGAGCGTGATGACAGTGAGAATCCTTCATACGTCCGATTGGCATCTGGGAAAATGTCTTGAGAATATAAACAGGATAGATGAACAAAGAGAGTTTATTAATGAACTTTGTGATATCGTAGAGCGGGAGAACGTTGATATCGTCCTTATTGCAGGCGATATATTTGATACATATACGCCATCATCGGCAGCAGAGGAGCTTTTTTATGAAGCGGTGGACAGGCTCAATGGTAAAGGAAGAAGGGCAGTTGTTGTTATAGCCGGGAATCATGACAGTCCCGAAAGACTTTGTGCGGCAAGCCCTCTGGCATATAAAAATGGCGTAATACTGTTGGGTTATCCTGATAGTGATGCAGGTACATATCCCATTGCCGGTAAAAATGTAAAAATTGTTGATTCGGGGCCGGGATGGCTGGAACTTCATATAGGCAGTTGTGAACACCATGCTGTAATCATTGCCCTGCCCTATCCCTCGGAGTCAAGGCTGGAACAGGTATTGTCCCGGGAAGCGGATGAAGAAAAGCTTCAGCAGGCCTATTCGGATAAGATAGGGAGTATATTTGCAAAGCTTGGCGAAAAATTCAGGGATGATACGGTTAACCTTGTAGTGAGTCATATTTTTTTAAGAGGAGGAAAACAGTCAGAGTCTGAAAGGACGCTGCAGGTCGGAGGGGCGATGACGGTAGACCCGCAAGTTTTACCGGGGAATGCCCATTATATTGCACTGGGACATTTGCACAGACCCCAGAGAATAAAAAGTGCTCCGTCTCCTACGTGCTATTCCGGCTCTCCCCTTGCATACAGCTTTTCAGAAGCAGGATACAGCAAAGTAGTATACATCGTAGATGCGGTTCCAGGAAGTGAATCAGTGATTCATGAAATCACATTAAATTGTGGAAGGCCCCTGGTAAAATGGGTAGCAAAAAACGGCATGGAAGAAGCCCTCGAATGGTGCGAACAGGGCAGGGATGCCAATGCCTGGATAGACCTTGAGGTTCACACCGACAGGGTATTAACAATGGAAGAACAAAAAAAGCTTAGAGAACTAAACCCTGGAATTATCAATATAAGACCAATCATAAAGACGGCGGACAGGGAAGCAGAGGGATATCAAAGCAGGGAAACAAAGAAGATTGATGAATTATTTAAAGAATTTTATAAATATAAAGTGGGAGTAGAAGTATCCGAAGAGCTTATCAATACTTTTCTTGATGTGTTAAATGATAGTGAGGAAGATGAAGAAATGATGATGGAGGAGGTGATATAATGAGACCAAGATATTTAGAGATAGAAGGCTTGCAGAGCTTTAAAGAAACTCAAAAAATAGATTTTGACAAGCTGGGGGAAACAGGGCTGTTCGGCATTTTTGGTCCTACCGGCAGCGGAAAGTCTACCATACTGGATGCCATTACTTTAGCGCTATATGGAAATGTGCAGCGTGCAAACCGTGGTACTCAGGGTATTATTAATACCGACATGAGCAATGTCCGGGTATCCTTCACCTTTGACCTGTTAAAGGAAAATACGCGGAAGACCTATAAGGTAGAAAGAGTATATAAAAGAAAAAAAGGTTCGGACAGTTTTATTGAGGCCAGACTGGTAAGACTTTTTGAGATTGCCGGTGATGGAGATATTGTCATGGCAGACAAGGAGCGGGAGGTTACAGCAAAGGTGATAGACCTTGTAGGGCTTGATCCGGATGATTTCACCCGTTCCGTAGTACTTCCGCAGAACAAGTTCCAGGAATTCCTTCTGTTGGATAAGGCCAAAAAAAGGGATATGATGGAGCGCATATTCTACCTTGAGGAATATGGGAGAGGGTTGACCGAAAAAGTTGGCAAAAAACTATCAGATATAAGAAATAAGCTGTCCCATATAGAAGGTGCCATGTCTTCTTTAGGGGATGCCTCGGAAAAAGCATTGATAGAAGCTGAAGGAAAGATGAAAACGGCGTGGCAGGATAAAGAGAATTCGGATGATGAACTTAAAATGGCTGAGATAGAATATAATGAAGCAAAAGAAGTATGGGAGCTTGTCAATGAATTAAAGGATATCACCGATAAAGAAAAGGAACATTTATCAGGCTTAGAGGAAATAAACAATAAAAGGAAGCTCTATGAAAAGGCTGTCAAGGCCGATGGCTTGGTGGATGTCATCAGCAAATACAGGGAGGCTGAAAAGAATTTAGCGGATACCCGGCATCAGTTGGAATCAATATACAAGCTGCTGCCTGATCTGGAGACGCAAATGAATAAGGCGCAGGCCGAATATGACAGAATCCTTGAAAAGGCAGAAATAGAAATTCCCATGCTGGTAGAACTTAAAGCAAAATTTAATAATGCATTAGAGGTAAAACAGGAAATATGTGCAATTGAAACAAAACTGCAAATGCTTCGCGACAGCTATAGAAGCCATAATGAGAAGATTAGGGCGAAAGACCAGGAGGTTATCAAAAAGAAGCAGGAGCTTGAGGCATTAGAGAAAAGCATCATGGAATGCAGGCAGGATATTGAAAAGTTAAAAGTAGATGTTGACGATAGAAAACAAGTACAGGCAGGAATAAAGCTGGAGGAAGAATTAAATAAAGCCAGGCAGGACAGGGATAAACACCAGCGGGAGTATAATGACCTGTCTTCTAAAATCTGTGAACTGGAGATCAAACTTGAGGAGGCTTCCAAGCAGACACAGCTGCTGCAGGCCAAATTGGAAGAGTTAAAATCCCAGCAGGTAAAGCATGAGAGCACAAAACCGGGTGACCGGAATGAACTCATGGCGGATGAAAGAAGCTACCATGATATAAAATTAAAATGGGAAGCACTAAGGTCCAAAAAAGCAGATATAGATGCCATTAGTGCGCGCCTGGACAGTATTCATGCCCACATCCAACAGCAAGGGGAGAAATGCAAAGAAGCTGAACTGCATAAAACCAGTCTGGAGGCTTTACTTAACACCGGTCGTGAAAGGGTTGAAAAATTTAAAACACTATATGACAAAAATACGGCCTATGCTTTGGCAAAAAATTTAAGTGAAGGACTTCCATGTCCGGTCTGCGGATCTTTACACCACCCTAACCCTGCAAATGCAGTAGAGCAGCAAAAAATGCATGAAATAGAACAGCAGCTAAAACAGGCTGAAGAGCAGCTGGCCGAAACTGAAAAGAGCTATAGGTTAGCGGAGAATAATTGCATAAAACTTCATGAACAGCTTAAAGTGTTGGAAAGCCAGTCCGTTCAGACAGCAAAAGATCTAGCGCTAAAGCAGGATGAATATGTCCGGCTGGTTAACACACTTCCTCGGCATATGCAGGACTTGGCACTGGAACAACTGGAGACAGTTTTAGATCATGTCAGAGAAACAAACGAGAAGAAGCTGAAAGCAATAGAGCAATGGGAAACAAAACTGGAAGAGATAAAGAAAAGCATATCAAAACTAGAAGATGCATTATCCGGGCAGAAAATTGAAGAAAGTGTTAGAAGAGCTGAGCTGGAAATAAATAAAGATAATTTGCTCCAGCAGGAGAAGGTACTTAATGAATGCATTCATCATTTCAAGCATATATTTGAATCCTACAATATATTTATTAAGAAACTGGGTATTCAAAGTATCAGCAGTGAACTGGACAGGATTGAACAAAATGACAGGAAGATAGAAAAACGACAGCAGCAAATGGAGCAGCTGCAAAAGTCCTCAGAAACTATAAAAAAAGAGATTGAACAATTGATAGCCGATAAGCAGGCATGGGAAAGTAAAGCTGCCGATGTCCAAACGGAAGGGAGGAGTCTAAGAGAACAGCAGGAGGAAAAAATTCAGAAGTTGAAGGAACTCACGGGGGATAAAGATATAGAAGAAGGACTCAAAGAAATAGATATGAAAATCGCACTATTGCAGAAAGAAAAACAGCGGCTTACGGAGTATCTGAAAGAAATAAGGGAACAGTTTAATAATATCAGCACGCAGAAAAGCACTTTGGAGAATCAAAAAACAATTTATGTCACAAATTTGCATGATGAAATGCAAAGATTGCATACAGCACTTGAACAAAGGGGCTTTGCAAGCGTAGACGAGGTTGAAAACTGCTTATTGTCCGGTGAACAGCAGAAATGCCTGCATGAAGAGATAAAACAGTATGAAGATATTCAAAAGAAATTGGAAACTCAAAAAGATCTATTGAATAAAAAGCTGAACGGGAGAAGGATAACGGAAGAGCAATGGCAGACAATCAGTGAGAACTATCTATTAAAGAAGCAGCAGAAGGAAGACAGCATCTCACGGTATGAAAATGCAAAAAGCATTTACAACAATATCAAAAAGAATTTTGATCAATGGGTTGAACTGAACAAAGAATGGCAAAAATATAGTAAAAAGAAGGAAATGCTGGACCAGATACAAAAGCTGCTTAAAGGGAACAGCTTTATAGAGTTTATATCCGAGGAGAGATTAAGGTATATCGCAAAAGAAGCTTCTGAACTTTTAGGAGTACTGACAAGGTACAGATACACGTTGGAACTGGATACCGAAAACGGATTTGTAATCAGGGATAATGCCAATGGGGGCGTACACAGGCCTGTATCATCTTTATCCGGAGGCGAAACCTTCTTAACATCTCTATCGCTCGCATTGGCTCTGTCATCGCAAATCCAGCTAAAAGGCCAGAGTCCTCTGGAATTTTTCTTCCTGGATGAAGGTTTTGGGACGCTGGATACGAATCTTCTGGATACCGTAATAGATTCGCTGGAGAGATTAAGTACCACAAAAAGAGTCATCGGCCTTATCAGCCATGTGCCAGAACTAAAGAGCAGGATAACCCGCCGCCTTATCGTCGAGCCACCATCTTCCGATGGAAAGGGCAGCCAGGTGAGAATAGAAAAAGCGTGACAGTGGGGACGGTTCTCACTGTCACGTTCTAGGAAGATGATTCGCTTGCCGATGTTCTTCAATGCGACTAAGGAACTGTCTTTATGTCGAAACCCTGGCCGATTAAGTACCTTTTCAGTGTTATCGTATGGTTCTCATGCAGCATTTATAAAAACAAATAAATCATATTTAAAATTTTTCTATATATGATATAATTAAAAAAGTATTTAATAGTAATACGGAGGTTTAAGATGAACGAGTATGCATATTCCAGAAGAGTGCCGGGAGACAAGAAGATGAAGCCGCATAAACTCATCCTTTTAATTACAGGTGCTGTTGCAGCATTATCCATTATATTTTTTCTTTCATTTTCTATATCCTATAATAAGATTTCTGCTGACCGGAAGCTTAGCAAAAATGCAAATGAAACAATAAAAGAACAGGCTGTACAAATCAATGAACTAAAAAATCAGCTGAGTGCTAAAGACGAAGAAATTGAAAATTTAAAGCTGCGAATTGAAAAGTACGAGGGTATTATAGCAGATTTGAAAGATAAAGAACAATATTCAAAGATGATTGCTGAAGAACTAAACGAGCTTCCCAAAGAAACCAAATCAAAGCAGCAATCCCCTCAGCCTTCAGAACCAAATAAACAATCAGATGTGCAAAAGGATATATACCAAAAAGCCCAATAGTTTTGATGCAAGTGAGTTAATTTTTGTAACAATAAGTATTTTTAAGATAAGCGGGATAGAAGATGGTAGCTAAGACAAACGGGCAGAATAGCAGAATAAAAACATGTATTGAGAAAACCGCAGTAATTCTATTTTTTATTATTGCGTCTATTTTTCAGGGATTATACTTTTTTCATCAATACCTTATAGCAAATATCGTCATTATGATATATGCGGGTTATATTATATATCAAAAAAGAGATAAACTGTTTCTTAACAGGACAGTTATATCTCTTTTTGTATTTTCAGTCCTGTATATTGTATCAGTTCTATATGGAGTAAACAAAGAAGGAGCACTGCGGGAAGCGTTAAGAGTAATCGCATTTACACCTGTCTTTATGATTGGTTCATTGTGCCACAACCATCATAAACAATGGATAGATAAGGGCATTATAATTTCAGGTGTCATTGTAAGCCTATTAGGATTGATGGCGTTATCAGGTATATTTCCTATTGAAGGAGCGGTATTTGATGAAAGAGTACAATCGACTTTTCACTATGCAAATACTGCAGCTGTATATTTTATGATAGGGATTATATTATGTTTAAAGTATCTGAGTCAAGTGAGGAGTGGGGAGTGGAGAGTGGTGCTAAACCTGTGCATATATATCCTTACCTGTGGATTGGTCCTGACTTATTCCCGTGGAATGTGGATAATATTCTCTCTTTTTAGCTTATTTATATTATTGTCCGGGAGGTTACTGGATAAAGATAGTAAAATAAGATATTTGTTTTTATTAGCACTATCAGCGATTGTTTCTCTATTCTTAGTATCTAACTCTGGAGAAATACGGTTTACAGTAGTACTGTTAATTGGAGCAATCACGGCCATACTTCCTGAATACCTGGGTATGCCGTTTTATATGAATTCATTAAAAGTATTAATGGTTATCGGGCTTGCAGCTATTAACCTTGTGAGAAATCCGGTTTACAGTAGAATAACAGATATCGGTTTTGATGTTACTGAATGGGCAGCGAGAATGGCTTATTATAAAGGGGCTCTAAGGCTTATAGCCGACTATCCCCTTTTTGGTGCAGGGGCGATGGGATGGGCAGTGCTATGCGAGCAATATGCGGCAGATTATGTAAAATACGTACACAACTATTTCTTACAGGTATTAACCGATGTAGGACTGACCGGTTTTGCTTCTCTCATGGTATTTATTATTAGTACTTTAGTGAGATTTGCAAGAGCAAAACAAAAGGACTGGTACTACTTGATAGTTATATTAACAATCTTGTCCCATTCATTGATAGATGTAGACATGCATTTTCAACTTATTTCAATTATCTTTTTCTTATACTGCGGAATGATTTGCGACAGGGGACGGTTCGAAACCACTGAAAAAGTCCGATTTAGCAGGAAGAAGGGGTAAGGCTCGGGGACTGGACCTCCTGTCTTGTGCGGTTTTTACAAGACAGAGGACCTATCACCGTATGTTGCCCCTTTAAGGAATCAACCATAATACTTTTTAGAATTATTTTCTATATTATTTTGAAGTTTATAATATTCTTCAATTAAAACATCCAGTTTTTGGCTTACTAATACTTTAGTTTCATATGGGACATCCGGGTTATGGAAAAGATTGCATAGCTTCACTTTTAATAAATAAATCTGTGAATTTAATACGTTAATATCTGTACCATACATAGCAGACCCTCGTTATATTTATTAGATATAGTTAATAATAAAATAATTCGAAAAGACATTTATAAAAAACGGGGTCATTTGAAAATATTTTTACAACAGATCAACAAACGATCAACAGGGACGGTTCTTGCTGTCAAGCTTTACTAATAGCAGTTCTATTAATACCCGTTACTCTTGATATCTGCAGAACAGACATGCCCTCTATTTCCTTGGCTTTTTTCAAAATACTATTTCTTTTTTCGATATCTAATCTTTGTATATCCGATATGTTTTTTAAATTACCTATTTTTTTTATAATATCTCTTGCTTTCTCATCGGTTAATTTAACTTTATTTTCTATTTCTAAGCATTTATCATTGTTAGGCTCGTTCATGTAATCAATATACCTTTTTATTGCCAGGTCTTTATTCTCTGATAGCATTCCTAGAAAAAATTCCGCATCAATCATTGTTTGTCTATCTCTATGTATATAACTATTGTAGCTACTCCATTTATAATCTTCCATACTCGATAATCCGGCTTTTACAGGGTTTTGGTGTATATACCTTATTACCATACAAAAATAGCTATTACTTTCCACCGTTTCGCTCTTATACCTATCTTGAAATAAATGTCCGTTCCTTTCATACTTCCAATTAAAATAGTAGGCATAACTTGTACCGATCTTTTTCAATATTTTTGATATTTCCACTTCTTTTTCTCTTATGAGCAAATGGACATGATTATTCATTAAGCAATACGCATAAATTTCAAAATTAGTTTCCTTTTTAAATCTCTCTAATGTTTCTATATATCTTTGTCTATCTTCATCATCTTCAAAAATGTCTTGTTGATTGATTCCTCTTACCATAATATGATATATCCCCGAACTGCTTTTCTCTCTTGCTATTCTTGGCACATAAATCACCTCAAACTAATTTTATAATAGCTCTAGGTGATTTGTCAATAAGAACCGTCCCTATTGTCTGAGACTATTGTCTGAATAAAGTTTAAATATTTTTTCAATAGAGGTACTGCTATCCGAACAGTACCTCTATTATTTTTTTTACATCTTCATTTACAACTTTATAGCAGATTTCCAGCCCATTCCGGTCCCCTTCAATAATTCCCGCAGCTTTTAATTTTGACAGATGCTGTGAGACGGTGGATTGGGGCAGATTCAAGCATTCCTGCATGTGGGTGACATTGCACTGGTTTTCAATCAGCCCTTTGACAATGCAAAGCCGGACAGGATGAGCCAGTGCCTTCAGGATTTCACTTTTTTGATCGTAGTCTTTAATGTTAATATTTTTCATTTCTTTAATTCAATCCTTCAAACATTGTCAGAATAAAATTCTCAATTATATAAATAGATTATATAAATAGATTATATAAATAGGTTCGTATCTGCCGATTCAGCGGCTCCAAGGAAGGTTGCAACGCCACCTATTTCAATACCATCAATCAGTTCTTCTTCCTTGATGCCCATTACATCCATGGACATGCTGCATGCAACAATTCGGACACCCTGGGCTTTTGCCTGCTCAATTAAATCTTCAAGGGAAGATACATTCTTTTTATTCATGATATATCTAATCATTTTGCCGCCCATACCGCCCATATTCATCTTGGAAAGGCCGAGCCTTCTGGAACCTCTGGGCATCATCATGCCAAACATAGATTCAAGCAGACTTTTTTTAACCTTAACCTTGTTATGTTTTCTTAAAATATTTAGTCCCCAGAAGGTAAAGAACATGGTTACTTTTCTTCCCATTGCTGCAGCACCGTTTGCTATAATAAAGGAAGCAATCGCCTTGTCAAGGTCTCCGCTAAATACAATCATAGTTTTATCATTTCCCGAACTGGTTACATTATGCTGGCTCATCCTTCCATTCCCTTTCTTAATGCATGCTTTTATATTCTTGCCTTCTTTACCTACCTTAATTAACTGGTGACCGGTGCGTTCACACCATGCCTTGATGTCTGTACCGAAAGCAGGGTCACTAGCCGTTACTTCCAGCACTTCCCCTACATTCATTGAATTGATTGCATTATTTACCTGCATAATTGGGCCGGGACACTGGAGACCGCAAGCATCCAGCCTAATATCCACCACTGCATCGCAATTTTCAGGATCCGGAGATGATGCATGGATTAAATCGGAATTATCAATTCTTTCATAGTCATAGATGTCCTGGTTACCCTGTTTTTGAACAGCAGGGAAATAAGTCTTGTATCCGCCGCTGAGGTTCTTAACATTCTTATAGCCGTTTTGCATGAGTATTCTGCAGGCAAGGTATCCTCTTAAGCCTACCTGACAGAAGATAATTACTTCTTTATCCTTCGGAATTTCATTCATTCTGTTTCTTAATTCATCTACAGGAATGTTTACTGCACCTTGTATGGTACCCATGCTAAATTCCATCGGAGTTCTAACATCCACCAATATGGATTTGTTTTTGTCCAGGTTGGCGATTTCATCCCAGTGAATAACTGCCACATCACCTTTTAGAATATTGGAAGCAACATATCCCGCCATGTTAACCGGATCTTTTGCAGAAGAATAAGGAGGAGCATAAGACAGTTCCAGTTTTTCAAGGTCATACACCGTCATTCCTGCCCGGATTGCCGTAGCAATAACATCTATTCTTTTTTCAACACCTTCATAACCCACAGCCTGTGCGCCTAATATCTTCCCATCTTTAGGAGAGAACAGGAGTTTTAAGGATATGGGCATAGCTCCAGGATAGTATCCGGCATGGGAAGCTGAATGGGTAAAGGATTTCTGGTATGGAATGTTAAACCTCTTGAGGATCTTTTCGTTGTTTCCTGTAGAGGCAACAGTCATATCAAATACCTTTAATACGGAAGTACCCTGGGTACCTTCATACTCTTCTTTGATGCCGCAGATATTGTTTGCTACAATTCTACCTTGTTTGTTAGCCGGTCCTGCAAGAGGAATCAGTGCAGGATTACCATTTACATAATCTATGACTTCAATGGCGTCCCCAACAGCATAGATGTCCGGGTTGGAAGTTTGTAATGTCTTATTGACCTTGATTCCTCCGCGTTCACCCAAAGCCAGCCCTGCCTTCTTTGCAAGTTCAGTTTCAGGGCGGACACCAATACCTAAGACAATCATATCGGTTTTGATTTCCTTACCGCTGTTCAGCTCTACTACCGAATATTTTGAATTATGCTGCAGGGCTTTCACACCATCTTCCAGATAGAATTCAACACCCTTTTCTTTCAGATGTGCATGCACCAGGGCAGCCATTTCATAGTCAATTGGGCCGATTACCTGGTTTGCCAGCTCTACTACAGTTACAACAATTCCTCTTTCGTGAAGATTTTCGGCAATTTCAAGCCCTATAAATCCACCGCCTACAACAACCGCCCTTTTAGGCTTGTGATTGTCTACAAAATCTTTTATTGCATAAGTATCCGGAATATTTCTCAGTGTAAATACATTGGGGGCATTAATTCCTTCAATGTTCGGTTTAATAGGAGCAGCACCGGGAGATAACACTAATTTATCATATGTTTCGGTATAGCTTTTGCCGTTTTTAAGGTCATGGACTTTAACTTCTTTTTTCTGTGGATCAATGGATACAACCTCACTGAATACTCTTACATCTATATTGAACCTTTGCTTCATTGCCTGGGGCGTTTGGACCAAAAGTTTTTCTTTTTCTTTGATCACTTCCCCTATATAATAGGGTAAGCCGCAGTTAGCAAATGAAATATGTTCTCCTCTTTCGAAAAGTATGATTTCACATTTTTCATCAAGACGTCTTAACCGCGCGGCTGCACTGGCTCCACCGGCCACGCCTCCAATAATCAGTACTTTCATATATTTAGACTCCTTTCATATACGTTCTATATATTATCATATTACAATATTACGATATAGTTGTCAATGTTAATTTATTAACATGAGTACATATTTTCCGTATGGTCCGATTTATGAAAATTTATCCATACAACCCTCACCAACCTTTCTCCCAAACTACATTGTATCAGTTGCATTGGAATTATTTTCTTCAAATATTAAATATGTGCCCTATTAACATTATGTTACTATTAATTTTTTTATTATATGTGATATAATATCATCGGTTGGTATAAAAAGGAGTGATCAATAATGTTATATCCGTTAAAATTACAGCCAGTATATAAAGAACCTATATGGGGCGGTAAAAAACTTAGGGAAAAGTTTGGGAAAGATATCCCTTCTGACAGTACAGGCGAAAGTTGGGAAATCGCATGTCACGACAATGGGACAAGTACTATTGCAAATGGCAGCCTGAAAGGTAAATCTTTAAAAGAAGTAATAGAAATGTATGGGATGGATTTATTAGGGACTCGTACAGGAGAAGAAGGAATTAAAAAATTCCCTTTACTGGTAAAAATACTGGATGCATCGGATAGACTGTCGGTTCAGGTTCACCCGGAGGATGAATATGCTTTTAAAAATGAAAACGGCGAACTGGGCAAAACAGAGATGTGGTATGTCATCGATGCTGAGCCCGGAGCACAGCTGGTATACGGTGTTAAGCCGGGAGTTTCAAAGGAACAGTTTAAGCAAGGGATTATTAACGGTTCCCTGGAAAAACTTTTGAATTTTGTTGATGTTAAGGCTGGAGATGTGTTTTTTATTCCGGCTACCACTTTACATGCCATTGGAGCAGGACTGCTTATTGCAGAGATACAGCAAAATTCGGATACTACATATAGGGTATACGACTGGAACAGGATAGGGGATGACGGTAAACCCAGGCAGTTACATATAGATAAGGCGCTGGAGGTAACCAACCTGTCTGACGTAACCGGTAGAGAAAAAGTAGAAGGTCTTTCAGTTTGTGAAGGAGAGAACATAAGAACTTATCTGGTTGCCTGTAAGTATTTTATTACAGAAAAAGTCCAAATTAAGCAGGTTAGTCATGAGAAACTAAATGGTGAAAAGTTTGACATTATTATGGCTATCGAAGGAGAAGGCAAGATAGAATATAACGGTGGAGCAGAAGCCTTTAAAGCCGGAGATTCTTTCCTCATCCCTGCTAATATGGGGAATTACATCATAGCTGGCGAGTGTACTGTAATTAAAAGTTATGTCCCTGATATTTCTGAAGATATTATCCAGCCATTAAAGGAGAAGGGGATAAGTGATGAAGAACTGAAGAAAATCGGAGGGATAGTATGAAAATAGCACTGTCCCCATGTTGCACAATAGGACCGATACGGCTGGGTACCATCATATATGGAATGTTGCAGCCGGAAAATCACCATGGAGGGTGATTTTAGGCTTATCCCGGCACGGATGCTGGTATAAGCCGACGGCAAAACATGGAGTATATGATGGTACCCAGCCGGGTGAATGTATTTTCATCACTGAATATTGTATTCACTGGTTTCGACCCACTTAATAAGCCCAAGGTCGTACTCATTAATGAGTCCAGAGTGATATGGAAGTACTCTAAAGGTATATCCATATTCTCCTCCAGTATCAAGATGAATAGTCCCTTTATAGTGATAGTTATTACCTTCGCCCTGCCCCTGTAGTTCCATGGCGGCTATTTCCGGTTGTTCAATCATACCGTCCTGACCGATCTTTCCATAATATACTTCTACCCGGGCATTGTTTGGGTTAATATTGCCGAGGTATACGATGGTGCTTAACTCCACGGGACGGCCGGCAAAAATTTTCTGATCTGAATAGTAATTTAGCTTCCTGTCAGGAATAATTCTTACCTGGCTCCACTCGTTACTTACATGTGACTTCCACTGTGATAGTTCTTGAGCCAGGGCATAGTGATTTTTAGTGATCTCATCCTTCCTTCTCATAGCTGTCACATAATAGTCTTTTACATAATCCTGTACCATTCTTGCAGTACTAAAAACAGGGGCACAGGTTTTAATAGATGCTTTCATGGTCCTTACCCAATTAACGGGTATACCTTTCTCATTTCTCTCGTAATATAGCGGGACGATCTGCTCTTCCAAAGTGGCATATAGGGATTGGGCATCTACATTATCCTGCTGTTCGGTATTTGAATAATAGGTCTCATCACCAATTGCCCAACCGTTATGCCCATTATACCCTTCAACCCACCAACCGTCCAAAACACTAAAATTGATAATCCCATTTAGAGCCGCTTTCTGGCCGCTGGTGCCGCTAGCTTCCAGGGGTCTTCTAGGATTGTTAAGCCATACATCAACTCCTGAAAGGAGATGACGGGCAAGTTTCATATCATAGTTTTCCACCAGGAATACTTTACCTTTAAAACCTTCCTGATGTGCCAGGTCATGAATATGCTTGATTAATTCCTGGCCGGGATAATCGGCAGGGTGTGCTTTACCGGCAAAAATGATCTGCACAGGCATTGCAGGGTTATTGAGTATTCTCTGCAGTCTTGACAGATTGCGAAAAATCAGTGTAGCTCTTTTATAAGTAGCAAATCTGCGGGCAAAACCGATGGTGAGTGCATTGGGATCCAGCATTTTATCGATACTTTCAATTTCTTCCGGGGCTTCCCCGTTTCTTATTTTTTGAGTTTTCACTCTATCCCTGATGAAGTCGATCATTTTTTGTTTATTTGCCATATGAGCATCCCATAAAGCTTCATCAGGAATGTTATCTATATTACGCCACATTTTTGTATCATGGATATTTTCCTCCCAATTTTGTCCCAGATACTTTCCATATAAATCCTTCAGGGATGGATTCAGCCATGTTGCGGTATGAATTCCGTTGGTGATGGAACCGATAGGTACTTCTTCTTCAGGGATACGTTCCCATACGTGATTAAATATGTTTCTGGATACCATTCCATGTAACTTGCTCACACCATTTCTTTGACCGGCAGTTTTCAGGGCTAGAATAGTCATATTAAATACATCGCGGGAATCGGGGTGAGTGCTTGAGCCCATCTCCATAAACTGATGGCGGTTAATACCCAGGGAAGTCCATACATTGCTAAAGTATTTGTCCATTAAATAAAGAGGGAAACGGTCACTTCCCGCTGGTACCGGGGTATGAGTGGTAAAAACTGTAGAGGCAGCAACTACTTCCCGGGCATTATGGAAGGACAGGCCTTCGTATTGAATTAACTTGCGCATTATTTCTAAAGTACAAAAAGCGGAATGTCCTTCATTCAAATGATAGACGGATGGTTTAATTCCCAGAGCGTCCAGCGTCTTTATTCCACCGATTCCCAGAATGATTTCCTGGGAGATTCGCATTTCCTGCTCTCCACCATAAAGTATGGATGTAATATGCCTGTCGTCGAAGTTGTTTTCTGGAATATCAGTATCCATCATATAAATTTTAATTCGCCCTACATGTATTTCCCACACCTTTGCATGCACTGTTCTACCCGGGAAATCAGTAGATATAATTACGTCATTGCCATTTTGGTCTTTTGTCGCTTGAATGGGTAATTCGGAGATATTTTGCTTTATAAACTTAGCTTCCTGCCATCCCTCTTGGTTGAGCTGCTGCCTAAAATATCCCTGCTTGTAAAGCAAACCAACTGCAACAAAAGGCAGGCCTAAATCGCTGGCGGACTTGCAGTGGTCTCCAGAGAGAATACCCAAACCTCCCGAATACATAGGGAGAGTTTCATGCAATCCATATTCGGCGGAAAAATAAGCGATGATATTATCTTTCTTATCCGGGAAGTTTCTAATGAACCATGTATCATCTGCATTCATATAAGTATTAAATTGGTTTATAATATTATCATATATCAGCAAATATTCATGATTATCAGCAGCAGCCTCTAGCTTTTTACTGCTGACCTGCTGTAGAAAGCGTACAGGATTTTCCTCACATTCTATCCATAACTCCTGGTCGATACTTTCAAAAACGCTTACTGCATGGGTATTCCAGGACCACCAGAGATTATATGCCAATTCATTTAGCTTATTGATTCTCTCAGGCAGTTTAGGAACTACGGTAATTTTTTCGTATGCATACATAGTTGAACCTCCGTTTTTACGCTTTATTTTAATATATAAGGACGTTATGCTGAATTTAAGAACTATAAACTTATTTTTATAATTAACCAACTTTTATAAATTGTATGCAAAAACTTGCTTAAAAAACTTGACTAATACAATTAAATATGATATATTGAGTATTGCTTTCTATAGGTCTTTTTTTTTATGCTCAAAATAAATAGTACATGAACATTATATAAAGCAATTATTTTTAATATTCTTATTTTTTAAAAATTGTCTATTAATTTGTAGGAGGTGCCAATATGAGAACAAGAATTACTTTAGCTTGTACTGAATGCAAGCAGAGAAATTATAACACTATGAAGAATAAGAAAAATGATCCTGACAGATTGGAAATGAATAAATACTGCAAGTTCTGTAGAAAACATACTGTTCATAAAGAAACAAAATAATTATCAATACCAACTTAAAAAGAGGAAGTGAAGTACCATGGCTGAAGCTGCAAAGCAGACAAAGAAAAATGTTTCCTTTTCTAAAGTAGCGAAATATTTTAGAGAAGTTAAAGCAGAAATGAAAAAAGTTGTATGGCCAACATGGAAACAGGTTAGAAATAATACAATAGTTGTTATGATTTCAATTATTGTGGTGGGTATTGTAATATGGACTCTCGATTTTATTTTTGGTGGGGCTTTGAACTATCTCATTAAATAAAAAGGAGGAAAGGAAGCTCATATTTGCTTCTTAGACTTATGACGGATAATGCTAAATGGTATGTTGTGCATACATACTCCGGGTATGAGAACAAGGTAAAGGCTAACATAGAAAAAATGGTAGAAAACCGTGGCTTGGGTGACCAAATCCTTGAGGTCCAGGTACCGATGGAAGAGGTTATTGAAACAAAAGATAACAAGAAAAAAGCTGTAATGAGAAAAGTTTTCCCGGGGTATGTCCTGATAAAGATGATAATGACAGATGAAACCTGGTATGTAGTACGCAATACACGTGGAGTAACTGGTTTTGTCGGACCCGGTTCTAAACCTGTTCCACTTTCAGAAGAGGAAGTAAAGGCGATGGGTGTTGAAATTGGGCTTCCTCCGTTTGAGTTTGAAGTTGGTGATAGTGTAAAAGTTGTCTCCGGACCTCTTGAAAACTTCATTGGAGTAATAGAAGAAATAAACCTTGAAAAGAAAAAAGTGCGAGTTGCGGTATCCATGTTTGGGCGCGAAACTCCAGTTGAATTAGAATTTGGACAAGTGGAAGGAATTCTTTAATTGAGAATTAGTATGAAACTTCTCAATTGTTTACAATTGGTAATTTGCAAGAATATCTTGCTTATTATATAATTATTTGTTGTGGGAAGTTGAGAATGATCTCCACTCCCCACTGGAGCGGCAGCGAAATTGCCGTAAGTGGGAGGGCTAACAACCCGCCATACCACATTGTGTTATAAGGAGGTGCAAGCAATGGCTAAAAAAGTTACAGGTTTTATCAAATTACAAATTCCTGCAGGTAAAGCAACACCGGCACCACCAGTTGGACCGGCTCTTGGTCAGCATGGGGTTAACATCATGGCATTCTGTAAAGAATTTAATGAAAGGACAGCTAAAGATGCTGGACTTATCATTCCTGTTGTAATTACTGTATATCAGGACAGGTCTTTTACCTTTATTACTAAGACTCCTCCGGCAGCAGTATTACTCAAAAAAGCATGCAAGATTGAAAGCGGTTCTGGAGTGCCGAATAAAACAAAGGTTGCAAAGATTTCCAAAGCAGAGCTTAGAAAAATTGCTGAACAAAAAATGCCTGATTTAAATGCTGCAAGCATTGAAGCTGCAATGAGCATGATTGCAGGAACTGCAAGAAGCATGGGCATCGTTGTTGAAGACTAATATTTTAGGAAATTAGTTTTAAATGGGTATTGCTAAAATTGGTAATTGTCAATTCTCAATTGTCAATTATCAATTCTTTAAAGCGTGGGAGGAATAAAAATTCCGTAAGTAACCACAGAAGGAGGATTTTGTAGTGAAGAGAGGAAAGAAATATTTAGAGAGTGCAAAGCTAATAGATAGAACTAAGCTTTATGATCCTAAAGAAGCTTTTAGCTTGGTACAACAAGCTTCAAAAGCTAAGTTCGATGAAACTGTTGAAGCTCATATAAAACTGGGTGTTGACTCCAGGCATGCTGATCAACAGGTAAGAGGTGCAGTTGTTCTGCCACATGGAACAGGTAAAACTGTAAAAGTGCTTGTGTTTGCAAAAGGCGATAAAGCAAAAGAAGCTGAAGAAAATGGCGCTGATTA
This sequence comes from Petroclostridium xylanilyticum, assembly GCF_002252565.1. Lineage (NCBI taxonomy): Bacteria > Bacillati > Bacillota > Clostridia > Eubacteriales > Oscillospiraceae > Petroclostridium > Petroclostridium xylanilyticum. Next base: position 43,454 of record NZ_NPML01000018.1, on the reverse strand, counting down.
TGTGGGTGCTGAAGATCTTGTTGCAAAAATTCAGAATGAAAACTGGTTTGATTTCGATGTTGTGGTTGCTACTCCTGATATGATGGGCGTAGTTGGTAGATTGGGGAGAGTGTTGGGTCCTAAAGGATTAATGCCTAACCCAAAAGCCGGTACTGTTACTATGGATGTAGCGAAAGCAATTAAAGATATCAAAGCCGGTAAGATTGAATATAGATTGGATAAGACAAACATTATTCACTGTCCTATCGGTAAGGTATCCTTCGGTCCAGATAAGCTTGCTGATAACTTCCATACCCTTATGGATGCCGTTATAAAAGCTAAGCCAGCAGCGGCAAAAGGGCAATACCTGAGAAGTGTTGTTGTAGCTTCTACCATGGGACCGGGGATTAAAATCAATCCGGCAAGAGTTAGTGAATAATTGGTTATTAAAAATCCTTGACAAGATAATATTTAAATGGTATTATCTTAAAAGTAAAAAATGAATACGAATTCCGTAGACAGTAGGTGCGTATGCTTAATAGATTAACATCCTACCGAGGAGAAATGTATAAGATTAAGGTTCAGATTTAGATTAAGTTCTAAATGCTGTTCAATTTTATATTATAAGGTTCTCTGCGTCTACGGGTAGAGAACCTTTTTTGATGAATAGTGTCCGCATACTTGTGACTTCGGTAGAGTTAAGGACTCGAACTGCATTCTCAATTCTTAATTCATTCGACGGGAGGTGTTTAGATGCCAAGCCAAAAAATACTTGAACAAAAAAAGGAAGTTGTGCAAGAACTGGTTGAGAAATTAAAAAAAGCTAGTTCTGGTATTTTAGTTGACTACAGAGGGTTAACAGTTGAACAGGATACTGAGTTAAGAAATCAGTTAAGAAAAGCTGGAGTTGAGTATAAAGTTGTAAAAAATACTCTAACAAGATTTGCAGCAAAGGAAACAGGATATGAAGGTTTAGATCCATTTTTGCATGGTCCTACTTCATTGGCTTTAACCTATGAAGATCCTGTAGCCGCAGCTAAAGTATTAACTGAATTTGCAAAGAAAAATGAAAAACTCGAAATCAAAGTTGGTTTTGTTGATGGTAAAGTAATCGATATTAATGGAATCAAAGCATTGGCTGATTTGCCACCAAGAGAAGTACTTATTGCAAAAGTACTGGGTGGATTCAACGCTCCAATATCTGGTTTCGTAAATGTTCTTAATGCAAACCTCAGAGGTCTTGCAGTAGCCTTGAATGCAATCGCTGAAAAGAAAGCGGCGGAAGGACAGGCGTGATTTAATTATTTTAGCAGAAAAACTAACAATAATTATTCATTGTTAATTATTAATTATTAATAAAAAATAAGTGGAGGTATAAAACAATGGCAAGTGAAAAAGTTACTAAATTAATTGAAGATGTTAAAGCGTTAACTGTATTAGAATTATCTGAATTAGTAAAAGCTCTTGAAGAAGAATTTGGAGTATCTGCAGCAGCTCCTGTAGCAGTAGCAGCAGCTCCTGCAGCAGGTGGTGCAGCAGCAGCTCCTGCAGCTGAAGAAAAGACTGAATTTACAGTAGTTCTTGCAAATGCTGGGGCAGAAAAGATCAAAGTTATTAAAGTAGTAAGAGAATTAACCGGTTTAGGCTTAAAAGAAGCTAAAGATTTAGTAGATGGCGCTCCAAAGACCATTAAAGAAAATGTTTCTAAAGAAGAAGCTGAATCAATGAAAGCTAAACTTGCTGAAGTTGGAGCAACTGTTGAACTTAAATAATTCATTTCTATAATAAAAAACACCTCGCACGAGGTGTTTTTTATTTCATAAAAAAACAGTCAAAAATAATTGTTGACTATTTATTGTTGATATGTTAAAATTATTAATTGCATTGTGAACAAATGTTTAATGTGCGTTTTGTAAAGATAATTTATCTATTCTACTACATAAATTATAGCATATATGAATAACCAAGGCAATATTTGTTAATAATATTTTAGTGTGTTTACTATATTATACTTATTTATAATTTATGTAGTTTTATAAAAAAATATACAATATCATATATAAAATTCCCCCTATAAAATAAAATGAGGTGATCAAACTATGGTACATCCCGTGCAACTTGGAAAGAATGTCAGAATGAGTTATTCGAAAATTGACGAAGTATTGGACATGCCAAATCTTATAGAGGTTCAAAAGAACTCCTATAAGTGGTTTCTGGAGGAAGGCCTAAGAGAGGTGTTCAGAGATGTATCACCCATCACTGACTATACCGGAAATCTAATTCTTGAGTTCATAGATTATTCTCTTGATGACAACCCCAAGTACTCTGTTGAAGAGTGTAAAGAAAGAGATGCTACATATGCTGCACCGCTTAAAGTAAAGGTGAGGCTGATTAATAAGGAAACCGGAGAGGTTAAAGAGCAGGAAATATTTATGGGGGATTTTCCGCTTATGACGGACCAGGGGACATTTATTATTAACGGGGCTGAAAGAGTTATTGTCAGCCAGTTAGTAAGGTCGCCTGGCATTTATTATGCAATGCAATTTGATAAAACAGGAAAGAAGTTGTTCTCTTCTACAGTTATTCCCAATAGGGGTGCATGGCTTGAATATGAAACTGATTCCAATGATATTTTCTCTGTAAGAATAGATAGAACCAGAAAATTGCCGATTACTGTATTAATCCGTGCCCTTGGGTTTGGCACGGATGCTCAGATTATAGATATCCTTGGGGAAGATGAAAGAATATTAGCAACGATTGAAAAGGATAATACCAAATCAGAAGAAGAAGGGTTATTAGAAATTTATAAGAGGTTGAGACCCGGCGAACCTCCTACTGTTGAAAGTGCGAAATCCTTATTGTATGGTTTGTTTTTCGACGCAAAAAGATATGACCTGGCGAAAGTAGGAAGGTTCAAATTCAATAAGAAAATGGCTCTCTCTGCAAGAATTAACAACCATAGAGCAGCAGATGATATTGTTGACCCTGAAACAGGAGAAATATTGGTTGAAGCAGGCAACCGAATTGACAGGGTAATGGCAGAGAGAATACAAAATGCCGGAATTAACACTGTATATCTCGATGTTGAGGGAAAAAGGGTAAAAGTAATAGGTAACGGAATGGTTAACATGCAGGTACATGTTAATTTTGATCCTGCAGAAGTTGGTGTTACAGAACAGGTTAAATATGATGTCCTGAAGAAGATACTGGAAGAAAACACAAATGAAAAAGATATTAAAGCTGCAATTAAAGAAAAGATTGATGAGCTCATTCCAAAACATATTACCATTGAAGATATTATAGCATCTATTAACTATAATAACAATCTTTCCTATGGAATTGGTACAACAGATGATATTGACCACCTTGGAAATAGAAGATTGCGTTCAGTAGGTGAATTACTGCAGAATCAATTTAGAATCGGTTTGGCGAGAATGGAGAGGGTAGTAAGAGAGAGAATGACAATTCAAGACCTTGATATTGTTACTCCTCAAGCCCTTATTAATATACGGCCGGTTGCTGCAGCGATTAAGGAATTCTTTGGAAGCAGCCAGCTTTCTCAGTTTATGGATCAGACCAACCCATTGGCAGAATTAACCCACAAGAGAAGGCTAAGTGCTCTTGGACCTGGTGGTTTGAGCAGAGAAAGAGCCGGTTTCGAAGTACGTGACGTTCACCATTCCCACTATGGCCGTATGTGTCCTATTGAAACGCCTGAAGGGCCTAACATTGGTCTTATCAGCTCTCTAAGTACATATGCAAGGATCAATGAATATGGATTTATTGAAGCACCTTACAGACGTGTTGACAAAGAGAGCGGCGTAGTTACTGACGAGATCATCTACATGACTGCAGATGTAGAAGATGAGTATATCATAGCACAGGCAAACGAGCCATTGGATGAGGAAGGAAGATTCATCAGCAAAAAGGTTACTGCAAGATTCAAAGAAGAGATTCTCGAAGTAGAGTCCGAAAAAGTGGATTTTATGGACGTTTCGCCTAAGCAGGTAGTATCTGTAGCTACAGCGATGATACCGTTCCTGGAAAATGACGACGCAAACCGTGCATTAATGGGATCCAACATGCAGCGTCAGGCTGTTCCGCTATTAAGAACCGATTCACCTATTGTAGGAACCGGTATGGAATATAAGGCTGCAAAGGATTCCGGAGTTGTTGTACTGGCACGGGAAAATGGTATTGTCGAAAAGGTTTCGGCCAATGAAATTGTAATCAGAACAGAAAGTGGAAAAAGAGACGTCTATAAACTTCTTAAGTTTATGCGTTCCAACCAGGGAACCTGTATTAACCAGAGACCTATTGTGTCAAGGGGAGATAAAGTTATCAAAGGCATGGTTATAGCTGACGGCCCTTCAACCGATAATGGTGAAATTGCTTTGGGCAGAAATATACTGATAGGTTTTATGACCTGGGAAGGTTACAATTACGAAGATGCTATTCTCATTAGTGAAAAGCTCGTAAGAGAAGATGTATTTACTTCCATACACATAGAAGAATATGAAGCAGAAGCCAGAGATACCAAGCTGGGTCCGGAAGAAATCACCCGGGATATTCCGAATGTAGGAGAAGATGCATTAAAAGACCTTGACGAAAGAGGGATTATCCGTATAGGAGCCGAAGTAAGATCAGGGGATATTCTGGTAGGTAAAGTAACTCCAAAAGGGGAAACTGAACTGACAGCAGAAGAAAGGCTTCTCAGGGCAATATTTGGTGAAAAGGCAAGAGAAGTAAGGGATACATCTTTAAGAGTACCTCATGGCGAAGCGGGTATTATTGTCGATGTTAAAGTATTTACCAGGGAAAATGGTGATGAATTGCCGCCAGGAGTAAATCAACTGGTAAGAGTTTATATTGCCCAAAAGAGAAAAATCTCCGTAGGAGATAAGATGGCAGGACGTCATGGAAACAAAGGTGTTATCTCCCGAATTCTGCCGGAAGAGGATATGCCGTTCCTTCCCGACGGCACACCATTGGAAATTGTTCTTAATCCTCTGGGCGTACCCTCACGTATGAATATCGGTCAGGTTTTAGAGGTCCACCTGGGTTATGCTGCAAAAGCGCTAGGATGGAAAATAGCTACCCCGGTATTTGATGGTGCAACAGAAGAAGACATTATGGAAACATTAATAAAAGCAGGAAAAGACCCGGATGGTAAGTCAATATTGTATGATGGAAGAACAGGAGAGCCCTTTGATAACCGGGTTACCGTAGGATATATGTATATCCTCAAACTGGCTCACCTTGTTGACGATAAGATTCATGCCCGTTCTACCGGTCCCTATTCGCTGGTTACCCAACAGCCGCTGGGAGGTAAGGCACAGTTTGGCGGACAGCGTTTTGGTGAGATGGAAGTTTGGGCTCTGGAAGCCTATGGAGCTGCATATACGCTGCAGGAAATACTCACTGTTAAATCCGATGATGTAGTAGGACGTGTAAAAACTTATGAAGCTATCGTAAAAGGTGAAAATGTTCCCGAACCGGGCGTACCGGAGTCCTTCAAAGTATTGATTAAAGAACTTCAAAGCCTGGGCTTGGATATTAAGGTGCTCAGTGAAGAAAACGAAGAAATAGAAATTAAAGAATCAGTGGATGACGACCTGGATGACCTGAATGTCAATATTGAAGGCAGAGAAGATGAAGAACCTCTAACCGATTATGATGATGTGGATGCTTACAACGAAGATGAAGTACTCATTGATGACCTGGATATAGATGACCTGGATAGCGTAAATAATCTCAATGAGGACCTTCCGGATGATCTTTTTGATGAATCTTCTGATGATTTTGATGATCTAGATGATGAATTTTAAGGAAGGGAGATGAAGCCGTGTTTGAGTTTAATAATTTTCAAGCAATAAAGATAGGACTGGCTTCTCCGGAAAAAATAAGAGAATGGTCCAGAGGGGAAGTGAAAAAGCCCGAAACAATCAACTACAGGACTTTAAAGCCTGAAAGAGACGGATTGTTTTGCGAAAGGATATTTGGCCCCCAGAAGGACTGGGAATGCCACTGTGGTAAATACAAAAGAATTAGATATAAAGGAATTGTTTGTGACCGCTGTGGTGTTGAAGTAACGCGTTCAAAGGTTCGACGTGAACGTATGGGGCACATCGAGTTGGCTGCTCCGGTATCCCATATCTGGTATTTTAAAGGTATACCAAGTCGGATGGGGTTAATCCTGGATATGTCTCCAAGGGCATTGGAAAAAATCCTATACTTTGCTTCTTATGTAGTCATTGATCCGGGAAAAACTCCACTCATGAAGAAACAGCTGCTTTCTGAAAAGGAATATAGAGATGCAGTAGAAAAATACGACAATAAGTTTGTTGCAGGAATGGGAGCAGAAGCAATAAAGGTACTCCTGCAGGAAATTGACCTTGAGGCCCTTTCAAAAGAACTGCGGAGAGAGCTAAAAGATGCTTCCGGGCAGAAAAAGGTAAGAACAATTAAACGGCTTGAAGTTGTTGAAGCTTTTAGAAATTCCGGCAACAGACCGGAGTGGATGATAATGGATGTTGTACCGGTAATTCCGCCGGAATTGCGGCCGATGGTCCAATTAGACGGTGGAAGGTTTGCTACCTCTGACCTGAACGATTTATATAGAAGAGTAATCAATAGAAACAACCGTTTAAAAAGGCTTCTGGATTTAGGTGCTCCTGATATTATTGTAAGAAATGAAAAGAGGATGCTGCAGGAAGCCGTAGATGCGCTTATTGATAATGGTAGAAGGGGCCGGCCGGTTACCGGACCTGGTAACAGGCCTCTCAAGTCCTTATCTGATATGCTGAAAGGAAAGCAGGGACGTTTCAGACAGAACCTTTTGGGTAAGCGTGTTGACTATTCAGGACGTTCAGTTATTGTCGTAGGTCCTGAGCTTAAGATATTCCAGTGTGGTCTTCCAAAGGAAATGGCGCTTGAGTTATTTAAGCCGTTCGTAATGAAGAAGCTGGTAAATGACGGCCTTGCCCATAACATAAAAAGTGCAAAGAGAATGGTAGAAAGGGTAAAAAATGAAGTATGGGATGTATTAGAACAGGTAATCAAGGAACACCCTGTACTGTTGAACCGTGCTCCTACGCTGCATAGATTAGGTATACAGGCGTTCGAGCCAATACTGGTAGAAGGTAGGGCAATAAAACTGCACCCATTAGTATGTACAGCTTATAATGCAGACTTCGATGGAGACCAGATGGCTGTACACGTACCCCTTTCTGCAGAGGCACAGGCAGAAGCAAGATTTTTGATGCTTTCCGCCAATAACTTGCTCAAGCCTCAGGATGGACGCCCGGTTACCGTTCCAACCCAGGATATGGTATTAGGAAGCTATTACCTGACACTTGAGAAAAAAGGTGACAAGGGTGAAGGTAAGATATTTAGCAGCTTTAATGAGGCTCTATTAGCCTATGACAATGGTGACGTAACCTTACATGCACCTATTAAGGTCAAAGTTACAAGAGCAATAGATGGAGAAATAAAGAGCAAAATTATCGATGCTACAGTAGGAAGAATAATATTTAATGAAGCGATTCCTCAGGATTTAGGATATGTGGACAGGACTGATCCTGAAAAAATGTTTGATTTGGAGATAAACTTCCTGGTTGATAAGAAACCACTAGGAAAAATTGTAGATAGGTGCATCAGGATTCATGGGACAACCAAGACTGCTATTGTGTTAGATAAAATTAAAGCATTGGGGTTTAAATACTCCACTAGAGGAGCTATCACGATTAGTGTATCCGATATGGAAATTCCGGCAGCTAAGAAGGAATTCCTGGCACAAGCGGAAGAGAGAATCGATAAGATAACCAAACAATATAAAAGAGGGCTTATCTCCGATGATGAAAGATATAACCTGGTTATCTCTACATGGAATCAGACGGTTGACAATGTTACCAACGCTCTGATGGACCATCTGGATAGATTTAACCCAATATACATGATGGCTCATTCGGGAGCAAGAGGTAGTATTAACCAGATCCGCCAGTTAGCCGGCATGAGAGGTTTGATGGCGAATACTTCCGGACGTACTATCGAAATACCCATAAGAGCAAATTTCCGTGAGGGTTTAAATGTATTGGAGTATTTTATATCTACCCATGGTGCAAGAAAAGGGCTTGCAGACACAGCACTAAGAACTGCTGACTCCGGATATCTCACCCGAAGATTGGTTGACGTCAGTCAGGATGTTATCGTAAGAGAGATTGACTGCGGAACAACCGAAGGAATAGTGGTTACAGATATCAGAGACGGCAATGAAATAATAGAAGGCTTGCAGGATAGATTACTGGGCCGTTATACCATGGAAGATGTTATCCACCCTGAAACCGGTCAGATCATTGTTCCAAATGGGCATATGATGAGTGATGATGATGCGGCAAAAATTGTAAAAGCCGGAGTTAAGAAAGTAAAGATCCGCTCTGTACTGACCTGCCGTTCTAGGTTCGGAGTATGTGCGAAGTGTTATGGCTCTAATCTTGCAAGTGGAGAGGAAGTAAATGTAGGAGAAGCCGTAGGTATTATTGCAGCCCAATCCATCGGGGAACCTGGTACCCAGCTTACAATGAGAACTTTCCACACCGGTGGCGTTGCCGGAGACGATATCACACAGGGTCTTCCCAGAGTAGAAGAACTATTCGAAGCAAGAAAACCGAAAGGATTGGCAATTGTTGCGGAAATTTCCGGTACCGTAAAAGTAAATGAAACCAAAAAGAAAAGAGAAGTTATTATTACAAATGAAGAAACCGGGGAATCCAAAACCTACCTCATACCTTACGGTTCAAGAATCAAGGTATTTGATGGCGATGTAGTAGAAGCTGCGGATGAATTAACAGAAGGTTCTGTAAATCCTCATGATATCCTGAAGATTAAAGGAAGTGCTGCCGTACAGGCGTACATGATACAGGAAGTACAGAGAGTTTACAGGTTACAGGGTGTTGATATCAACGATAAGCATATTGAAGTGATTGTAAGACAAATGATGCGAAAGGTGAAGATTGAAGACCCGGGAGATACCGACCTGTTACTTGGCAGTTTGGTAGATATGTTTGAATATGAAGAAGCAAATAAAAAGGCAATCGAACAGGGATTACAACCGGCAGACGGCAAAAGGGTGCTCCTGGGGATTACCAAAGCATCCCTGGCGACGGATTCGTTCCTGTCGGCAGCATCCTTCCAGGAAACAACAAGAGTGCTTACAGAAGCCGCCATTAAAGGAAAAGTGGACCCATTGGTTGGCCTGAAGGAAAATGTAATTATCGGTAAACTTGTTCCAGCTGGAACAGGCATGGCACGATACAGGGATATAAGTGTAGAAGTAGTGGAAGGACAGCCAGCGAATATTTAATGGTGAATAATTTTAATTGACAATTAACAATTGGCAATTGACATTAAATCAAAATTCAGTAAATATACAGTCAAATTGTCAATTGATTAATTGTCAATTGTCAATTTTTTTCTTGACACCTCTGTACTTCAATGATAGAATATTGCAGTGTGTGAAGTTATACATTTTCATAATATGCTTTCCAGGGGGATAATACTTGATGTTAGATGAACTCAAGAATGCAAAGAAAATCGTAGGAATTAAGCAGGCTGTAAAAGCAGCGCAAAATGGCAATGTAAGAAAAGCTTTTATTGCAAAGGACGCAGAAGAAAAAGTGGTAGGCTCTTTTAAACAGATTTGTTCAAGCAATTCTATCGAAATTGAATACGTAGATTCCATGAAAGAACTAGGAAAAGCTTGCGGCATTGATGTAGGCGCTGCAGTAGCAGTAATTGTTAATGAATAATTAACAATTAACAATGAGTAATTGCTTTAAAATACAAAATAGTTGCAGCAATTCATCGTTAATCCTTTGGAGACTGCAAAGCAGTCGATGAATTAGGAATCCTGCGCCTTTAGTTGTGGGAGGTTCAAAACTAATTTTAAATAGCTTTAAATTAATAGTTAGCTTATTAATTATTAATTGATACTTGTGAAGGGAGGTGTACGGATGCCAACATTTAACCAGCTTGTTAGGAAGGGAAGAGAGACAGTTGAAAAGAAATCTACTGCTCCTGCGCTTCAAAGAGGATTCAACTCATTGAAGAAAAGACCAACTGACCAGAGCTCACCCCAAAAGAGAGGAGTATGTACTTCAGTTAAAACCATGACTCCTAAAAAGCCTAACTCTGCATTAAGAAAAATTGCCAGAGTAAGACTTACCAATGGTGTTGAAGTAACAGCTTATATTCCTGGAATAGGGCATAACCTTCAGGAGCACAGCGTTGTTCTCATCAGAGGTGGTAGAGTTAAGGACCTTCCTGGTGTGAGATATCACATCATCAGAGGAACTCTGGATACTGCCGGAGTTGCTAAGAGAATGCAGGGAAGGTCAAAATACGGAGCTAAGAGACCTAAACCGGGCGCAGCCGGTGCAGCAAAGAAATAATAAGACCTAAATCCATTCGTGCGCATGCACGAAAAATTCAAAGTGCGACGTACGGAGTTTATATATATATTTAAAATATTTGTATAAATTGCAGTAGTCAGCACTGACAGCAATCGCTTAAAGCAATTGCTGAGTACCTGTGATAATTATTTATCATGAAAAGGAGGGAAGTAAAGTGCCAAGAAAAGGATATATAGCGAAGAGAGACGTATTGCCTGATCCAATTTATAATAATAAAGTTGTTACAAAGCTTATTAACAATGTTATGTATGATGGAAAAAAAGGTGTAGCACAAAGCATCGTATATGATGCATTCGATATTATTAAGGAAAAAACCGGCAAAGATCCTCTTGAAGCTTTTGAACAGGCTTTGAATAACATCATGCCAGTTCTTGAAGTTAAAGCCCGAAGAGTAGGTGGAGCTACCTACCAGGTGCCTGTAGAAGTAAAACCTGATAGAAGACAAGCATTGGGCTTAAGATGGCTTGTCGCCTATGCACGCACCCGTGGTGAAAAAACCATGAAAGAGAGACTTGCTGCTGAAATTCTTGATGCTATCAACAACACTGGTGGAGCAGTTAAGAAAAAAGAAGATACACATAAAATGGCAGAAGCAAATAAAGCATTTGCACATTACAGATGGTAGGATAGTTAACAGTTTACAGTTAACAGTTCACAGAATCTTTGTATTAAACATATTAAAGCTGTCTAAACTATGGTCAGTGAACTGTGAACAGTGAACTATGAACTAATTGAGGAAAGGAGGCATTCTGTGCCAAGAGAGTTTCCATTAGAAAAAACCAGAAATATAGGAATAATGGCTCACATTGACGCTGGTAAAACTACCACTACCGAAAGAATACTTTTCTATACCGGTAGGGTTCACAAAATTGGTGAAGTTCACGAAGGTGCTGCTACCATGGACTGGATGGAACAGGAGCAGGAAAGAGGTATAACCATTACTTCTGCTGCTACTACAGCGCAATGGAAAGGTCATAGAATTAACATTATAGATACACCAGGGCACGTTGACTTTACAGTTGAAGTTGAAAGATCTCTTAGAGTACTTGACGGATCTGTAACAGTGTTCTGTGCTAAAGGAGGAGTTGAGCCTCAGTCAGAAACCGTATGGCGTCAGGCGGATAAATACGGGGTTCCTCGTATGGCATATGTAAATAAAATGGACATCATGGGAGCAGACTTCTATAATGTTGTTGCCATGATGAAGGACAGATTAAAATGTAATGCTGTTCCAATTCAACTTCCAATAGGAAGTGAAGATACCTTCAAAGGTATCATCGACCTGGTAACAATGAAAGCATATATGTATTATGATGATTTGGGAAAAGATATCAGAGAAGAAGAAATTCCTGCTGATATGAAAGATAAGGCGGAAGAATACCATGCAGCGCTTGTTGAAGCTGTTGCTGAACAAGATGAAGAACTCATGATGAAATATCTTGAAGGCGAAGAATTAACCATTGACGAAATCAAGCAAGGTATCCGAATGGCTACTATAGCTGTTAAGATGATTCCTGTTTTATGCGGTACATCCTATAGAAATAAAGGTGTACAAAAACTGCTTGATGCTGTGGTTGATTACATGCCATCACCTTTGGATATACCTCCAATTAAAGGTGTTATTCCTGACAGTGGAGAAGAAGGTGAACGTCCTTCAAGCGATGAGGAACCATTTGCAGCACTGGCTTTTAAGATCATGACTGACCCATATGTAGGTAAGCTGTGCTTCTTCAGAGTATATTCCGGTACACTTGATTCCGGATCCTATGTCCTTAACTCTACAAAGGGTAAGAGAGAACGTATAGGACGTATACTGCAGATGCATGCAAACCACAGAGAAGATATTTCAAAGGTATATGCCGGGGATATTGCTGCAGCAGTTGGTTTGAAAGATACAACCACCGGGGATACACTTTGTGATGAAGCTCATCCAATTATCCTTGAATCCATGGAATTCCCGGAACCGGTTATCAAGGTTGCTATCGAGCCAAAGACAAAAGCCGGTCAGGAAAAAATGGGCATTGCATTATCCAAGCTTGCAGAAGAAGACCCAACCTTTAAGACATATACCGATGAAGAAACCGGCCAGACAATCATCGCCGGAATGGGTGAATTGCACCTTGAAATTATTGTTGACCGTCTCTTAAGAGAATTCAAGGTTGAAGCCAATGTAGGCAAGCCTCAGGTTTCCTACAAAGAAACTATTCGAAAAGCTGTTAAGATTGAACATAAATATGCCAGACAGTCGGGTGGTAAAGGTCAATACGGACACGTATTCCTTGAGCTTGAGCCTCAAGAACCAGGAAAAGGCTACGAATTTGTTAACAAGATTGTTGGTGGTGTTATTCCGAAGGAATACATCCCGGCTGTTGACGCCGGTGTGCAGGGCGCAATGCAGTCCGGTGTACTTGCAGGCTTCAATGTAGTTGACGTCAAAGTAACCTTATACGATGGTTCTTATCACGAAGTTGACTCTTCGGAAATGGCGTTTAAGATTGCCGCTTCCATGGCCTTCAAAGAAGGTATGAAGAAGGCAGACCCTGTGCTGTTGGAACCAATTATGAAAGTAGTAGTCGTTGTTCCTGAAGACTACATGGGAGACGTTATGGGTGACCTTAACTCCAGAAGAGGCCAGATTCAGGGAATGGAAGCAAGACCTGGAGCACAACAAATAACAGCATTTGTTCCTCTTGCTGAAATGTTTGGTTATGCTACTACGCTGCGTTCAAGGACGCAGGGTAGAGGTACCTTCAGTATGGAACCAAGCCACTTTGAAGAAGTACCAAAGAGCATCCAGGAAACAATTATTAGTGCAAGAGCGAAGAAATCTGAATAGTGAGGAGTGGACAGTGGGGAGTAAAACCCCTGTAAACAATATGCTGTTGACTCTAAACTAGTAGTCACTTATCAGTTTTCTCTTGAAAATTGGAAACAAAAGTAATAAAATAGTTTAAAACATTAATAATAAATAAATGAACGGTGTGAGGGTACAGGAGTGTGTGGAAAGAGGGAATAATTACTTTCTCACTCCCCACTCCTCACTCCCCACTAGAAAAGAAGGAGGATTTTTAAAATGGCAAAAGCTAAATACGAAAGAACAAAACCCCACGTTAACATTGGTACAATCGGTCACGTTGACCACGGCAAAACTTCATTAACAGCTGCTATTACTAAAGTATTAGGTTTACAAGGTAAAGCACAATATACTGCTTATGACCAAATCGATAAGGCTCCGGAAGAAAGAGAAAGAGGTATCACAATCTCTACTGCTCACGTTGAATACGAGACAGATGCAAGACACTATGCACACGTTGATTGCCCTGGGCACGCTGACTACGTTAAAAACATGATCACCGGAGCAGCTCAGATGGACGGCGCTATCCTTGTTGTATCTGCTGCTGACGGTCCAATGCCTCAGACAAGAGAACACATTCTTCTGTCCAGACAGGTTGGCGTTCCATACATCGTTGTATTCATGAACAAAGCTGACATGGTTGACGACGAAGAATTATTAGAATTAGTTGAAATGGAAGTTAGAGAATTATTAAATGAATACGAATTCCCTGGAGATGAGATTCCAATCGTTAAGGGTTCAGCTTTAAAAGCGCTTGAATCTACTTCAAACGATCCTAACGCTCCAGAATATCAACCAATACTTCAATTAATGGCAGAAGTAGACAGATACATCCCAACTCCAGAAAGAAAAACCGATATGCCTTTCTTAATGCCTGTAGAAGACGTATTCTCCATCACCGGACGTGGTACTGTTGCTACTGGTAGAGTAGAAAGAGGAACATTAAAACTTTCTGATGAAGTTGAAATTGTTGGTTTCGCAGATGCCCCAAGAAAAGTTGTTGTAACCGGTATCGAAATGTTCAGAAAGCTTCTTGACCTAGCTCAAGCTGGTGACAACATCGGTGCTCTTTTAAGAGGTGTACAAAGAAACGAAATCGAAAGAGGACAGGTATTGGCTAAACCAGGTTCAATCAAACCTCACACTAAATTCAAAGGTGAAGTTTACGTATTGACCAAAGAAGAAGGTGGAAGACATACTCCTTTCTTCAACAACTACAGACCTCAGTTCTATTTCAGAACAACTGACGTTACCGGCGTAGTTCACTTGCCGGAAGGCGTGGAAATGTGCATGCCTGGTGATAACATCAGCATGGAAGTAGAATTAATCACTCCTATCGCTATCGAAGAAGGATTAAGATTCGCTATCCGTGAAGGTGGAAGAACTGTAGGATCCGGCGTTGTAACTGCTATCGAAAAATAATATACTTATCAAAAAACGCATCTTGTAAAAGGTGCGTTTTTGTTATTTTAGGGCTATCGATGTAGTGGTGTGTCCCCATGTTTCGCCCGAACAATCAAGCATATTTTCATCATTATTTATGCCGGGTGTGCCCATGGTGTGGGTTGATAAAAATAGCATTTTTTATCAAAGAAAATAAGAATTGTTGAAAAATGTCGAATACTGTTAATTTACCAAAAAAATGTTTACATTATGTATTCTTTGGTGGTATAATTATCTGAGTAAGACTTAAGGCCTACAGCCTATGCCAAAAGTACTATTTTAGTGCAGTAATATAGGTTAACAAATGAATAATTAATATATTATGCAGACATATATAATAGAACTAATGCCGCATGATATAATTTTAGAATGGCACATTTTAAGGGGGGGGCAATATGTTAAATTGTTCAAGCAGGACAATATTGAGGTTTAGTGTTTATAAGCTTTTTCTGTTAACAACCGATATTATCTTAATAAATCTTGCCACTTATATTGCTTTATTTTTCAGATTCGATGGCAAAATACCTGTCCAATACATAAATATTTACATGAATACTTTCATATGGCTTACCCTTATTAAGATTTCTGTATATTATATCTTTCGCCTTTACACAAGCCTGTGGAAATATGCCAGTATTGAAGAACTACTTCAGATATTTTTTGCAACACTTACAGGAGCCGTAGGGTCAGTTGCCTTTGGAGTAGTTACACATCTTACATTACCCAGAACAGTCTATGCAATCTCATGGATGCTAACCTTTTTATTAATCGGTGCCAGCCGCCTGAGTTATAGAATAATAAGAAAATTAAAAAATGCACCCTTCATTAATGGGACTGCTAAAAAAAGAGTGATGGTAGTGGGAGCAGGCTACACCGGTTCCATGGTCATTAAGGAATTAAAAAAACGTCCAGAACTGAAAAGTACCCCTGTTGTCATAATAGATGATGATGAAAAGAAGCATGGTTCTCACATACACGGACTTACTGTAAAAGGGGATAAAAGAAAAATACAAGAAATAGCAGAACAATATCGAATAGATGAGATTATTATTGCAATTCCATCAGCAACCAGAAGCCAGCTTAAGGAAATACTGGATGAATGTAAAAAAACAAGATGCAAGCTAAAAACGTTGCCTGCATTACATGAACTGATAAATGGACAAGTAGACATCAACCAGATAAGAGATGTAAATATAGAAGACCTGTTAGGAAGAGAGCCAATAACGCTGAATACCCAAGAAATATCCGGATATCTAAAAGATGAAGTAGTGTTGGTTACCGGGGGCGGCGGTTCAATTGGTTCCGAATTATGCCGGCAGATCGCCCGATTCGAACCCAGGAAACTTATCATATTTGATATATATGAAAACAATGCCTATGACCTTGAAAATGAGCTTAAATTCATATATAAAGAGCAGTTGGACTTGGAAGTATTGATAGGCTCGGTACAGGATAAAAAAAGATTGGAGTACGTGTTTGGTACATATAAACCCGGGGTGGTATTCCATGCAGCAGCACACAAGCACGTGCCGTTAATGGAGGGAAGCCCCACAGAAGCAATTAAAAATAATGTATTCGGCACGCTCAATACTGCAGAATGTGCAGATGAATACGGAGTGAAGAAATTTGTACTCATCTCTACCGATAAAGCTGTAAATCCTACCAATGTCATGGGTGCAACTAAAAGAATAGCAGAAATGATTATACAGAATATGAGCAGGCACAGCAGGACAGAATTTGCGGCAGTTAGATTCGGTAATGTATTAGGAAGCAACGGAAGCGTCATTCCTTTGTTTAAAAAGCAGATTGCCCAGGGCGGCCCGGTTACCGTCACCCATCCCGAGATTACAAGGTACTTCATGACCATACCCGAAGCAGCACAATTGGTAATCCAGGCAGGAGCCATGGCAAAAGGCGGGGAAATCTTCATCCTGGATATGGGACAACCTGTCAAAATAGTGGATCTTGCAAAAGATCTTATAAGGTTATCGGGACTGGAACCCGATATAGATATAGAGATACGGTTTACAGGGTTAAGACCCGGAGAAAAGTTGTATGAAGAGCTGCTTATGGCAGAAGAAGGGCTTACCGCAACAAAGCACGAGAAGATATTTATCGGCAAACCGGTACATATAGATCATAAAAAGCTGATGCAGGAGATCAATTCCTTAAGAGGATTGATATTTGGAAGTGGAGAGGACATCTCTGATTATATTGAGCGATTGGTGCCGACGTATAGTAAGGTTGGATAAGCAGGGATGGGTAAATATGCGGCATGGCGACGGTTGGTCTGTCTCAGGTGTTTTTCATGCAACTGAGGAACTGTCCGAAACCACTGAAAAAGTCCGGTTCAGCAGGAAGAAGGAATGCAGCATGGGGATGGAGATACTGCTGCGCCTGGTTTTGGGGAAGCTGTAGCTCCGTCCCCGTGCTGCACGATGTCCCCATGTCTCGCCTGAACGATTATTCAAAATAAAACAGACACAGATGAGTACCACTTGGGGGTTAAAAAGCAATGTATAGAAAATACGTAAAAAGAGTGTTGGATTTTGTGTTTGCAGTGATTTTGCTAATAATAACATCTCCTATTATGCTTTTAGCAGCAATAGCTATAAAGTTGGAAGATCCAAAGGGACCTGTGCTATTTAAGCAGAAACGCCCAGGAAAGAATGCTAAAATCTTTACAGTTTATAAATTCAGAACCATGAGAGTTGAAACTGAAAAGGATGGTAAACCCCTTACTGATATGGAAAGGATGACAAAAGTAGGTTCATTTTTAAGAAAAACAAGTATAGACGAACTTCCGCAACTCTTTAATATTATTCGTGGAGAGATGAGCTTTATAGGGCCGAGGCCTTTGTTAGTTCAGTATCTTGAATTTTATACTCCAGAACAGATGAGACGCCATGAAGTAACACCAGGGATATCCGGGTGGGCTCAAGTTAATGGGCGAAATGCAATAAGCTGGGAAGAAAAGTTTAAGCTTGATATTTGGTATGTGGATAATCAATCTTTTTTGGTGGATTTCAAAATATTATTTATGACAATATACAATGTTCTAAGTAGAAAAGGCATAAATAATTCTCAAAGGGATACGATGCCTTTGTTTGTGGGAAGTCTTAATAAAGAAGCAAATCAGGTGAATTTTTGATTGGTGGTAATGAAATGTCTAAACTATTAATTTTAGGTGCAGGCGGTCACGGGAAAGTTATTGCTGAAACAGCGTTGGCGACTGGACAATGGGAACAAATAGCATTTTTAGATGATAGAAAAGAACTTGAAGAAGTGGCAGGAATACCTATTGTTGGAAAATTAAATAGCTATACGTCTTTTAGAGAAGAATTTCAACATATTTTTGTAGCCATTGGAAATAACAAATTAAGGCTAGAGTGGATTGAACGATTATCTAAAGCAGGATTTATTATACCAGTTATTATTCATCCTTTTAGTTTTGTTAGTAAAACAAGCAATATTGATGAAGGCACAGTTGTTATGGCAGGGGCAGTAATTAATGCCAACACGAATATTGGAAGAGGATGTATTATAAACACTTCAGCCAGCATCGACCATGATTGTACTTTAGAGGATGGTGTACATATATCTCCAGGTGTACATATAGGAGGTACAGTAAATATAGGTAAATGTACTTGGGTTTGTATTGGATCAAGTGTTGCAAATAATACTACAATTGGCAAAAACGTAATTATTGCAGCTGGAGCAGCAGTTACTAAAAATATTCCTGACAATGTTATGTTTGCAGGAGTACCGGCAGTTTTTAAAAAACGTATGGAGTGATCAAAATGAATAAAGTCATACCTCTTTCAGTTCCAAACCTTTCACTAGACATCCTAAAAAACATCAAAGAAACTATAGAAACAGGTTGGGTATCTACCGGAGGAAGATTTATAAAAGAATTTGAAGAAAAGACAGCCAAATATGTAGGAGTAGAAAAGGCAGTATCCTGCCAGAGCGGTACAGCAGGACTACATCTTGCATTAAGAGTCCTTGGAATAGGGTCGGGTGATGAAGTCGTTGTTCCTACAGTAACATTTATAGCAGCAGTAAACCCTGTAAGATATGTGGGAGCAGAACCCGTATTTATGGATTGTGACGATACCCTCAATATGGATATGGACAAGCTGGAAGAATTTTTAGAAAATGAGTGTTATTATATTGATGGAAAATTGATGAATAAAAAAACTAATAAAGTAATAAAAGCAGTTATAGTTGTTCATGTTTTCGGTAACCCGGCAAATATAGAAAAACTAATGGAGATTAAGGAAAAATACAATTTAAGAGTAATAGAAGATGCTACAGAAGCCATTGGGTCATATTATCTTGAGGGTAAATATGCAGAAAGGTATTGTGGGACTATTGGAGATATAGGCGTATATTCCTTCAATGCCAATAAGATTATTACCACCGGTGGCGGTGGAATGGTAGTTTCTAATGATAAAGAGTTACTTGATAAGGTAGCTTTTTTATCTGTCCAAGCCAAAACAGACCCACTATACTTCATCCATGATGAAGTGGGATATAATTACCGTATGACCAATATACAGGCTGCCTTTGGAGTAGACCAGATAGATAGATTAGAAGGTTTTATTGAAACCAAGATTAGAAATTATAAGTTGTATAAAGAAGCCATAGAAAACATAGAAGGTCTAACTTTATTATCTTTTAGGTCGGACACAAGGGCAAACCACTGGTTTTATTCGGTGATAGTAGATAAAGAGAAATATGGAATGGATAGGGATGAACTATTAAGAAAGTTAAATGATAACCATATTCAAACAAGACCTCTTTGGGGATTAATACATAAGCAAAAGCCGTATATGGAGAATCAGGCTTATAAGATTGAAAAGGCGTATTATTATGAAAAGAATTTGATAAATGTGCCTTGTAGTAGTAATTTAGCAGATGAAGATGTGGAGATAGTGGTAGAGAGGTTAAGAATATACAAGAATAGAGTGGTAAGATGAAGAAGATTTTAATATTAGCTAATAATGCAGTAGGTTTATATAATTTTAGATTTGAATTGATAAAAGAATTAATAAATAGAGGTAATGAAGTTTTCTTTTCACTACCTGAAACAATAGAAGATAAAAAAGTAAAGTTAATTATAGAATCGGGAGCTAAATATATACACACCCACATTAATAGAAGAGGAATAAACCCTTTTGAAGATTTAAAGTTAATTAAAGAATATAAAAAAATACTTAAAGAGGTAAATCCGGATGTTGTTTTAACATATACAATCAAACCTAATATATATGGTACATATGCAGCGAGTAGACAAAAAAAGCCTGTAATGATGAATATAACTGGAATAGGAACATCCCTGACTGATGCAAATTTAAGACATATAGTTATTAGATTATATAAATATGCTTGTAAAAAAGCAAAATTTGTATTTTTCCAAAATGAAAGCAACTATTCATTATTTGTTTCAAATAAAATGGTAGACCACGATAAAACAAAAATAATACCAGGTTCAGGAGTTAATATTGATAAATTCAAGCCTATGGAAAAAGAAAATCAAGATGGAATAATCAGATTTTTATTCATAGGAAGAATAATGAAAGAAAAAGGAATAGAAGAATATCTTGAAGTAGCAGAAATTTTAACTAAAAAATATCCGAATATTGAATTTCAAATATTAGGTTCATTTGAGGAAGAAAAATACAAAGATATTATTTTAAACAATAAAAATTCCAGAATAAAATATCTCGGAATATCCAATGATGTAAGAAACGAAATTAGGGAAGCAGATTGTATAGTAAATCCTTCATATCATGAGGGGATGTCAAATGTCCTATTAGAAGGAGCAGCTATGGGCAAACCCCTTATAGCTTCTAATATACCAGGATGTAAAGAAATTATAGAAGATGGATATAATGGCTATTTGTTTGAAGCTAGGTCAGCAGTATCATTAGAAAATAAGCTTATTCAATTTATAGGATTAGATAGTAAAGAAAAAGACCTTATGGGTATAAATTCTAGAAAAAAAGTTGAAGCTGAATTTGATAGAAATATAGTTATAAATGAATATATGAAAGTTATAAACGATATCTTGAACAAGAGGTGTCAAAAATGAATTTATATGAGCAAATAAAAAGCAGAAAAGAAAAAATTTCAGTAATAGGTCTAGGCTATGTAGGTATGCCTTTAGCCATAGCATTTGCAAAAAAAGCATCTGTTATAGGATTTGACATAAATAAAGAAAAAGTAGAGCAATATTTAAAAGCAATAGATGTAACAAATGAAGTTGGAAATAAAGCTTTAAAAGAAACTACTGCATTTTTTACTTGGGAAGAAAAATATTTAAAAGAGGCTAAATTTCATATTGTGGCAGTACCAACGCCAATAAATCCTGATAAAACTCCTGATTTAAGACCTGTAATAGGGGCTAGTAGGACTGTCGGAAGAAATCTTACTAAAGGTTCTATAGTAGTATATGAATCTACAGTATTTCCAGGAGTTACAGAGGATATATGCGTATCTATATTAGAAGAAGAATCAGGATTAAAATGTGGTTTGGACTTCAAAGTAGGCTATTCTCCTGAAAGAATTAATCCGGGTGATAAGGCTCATAGACTTGAAACCATAGTTAAAGTTGTATCCGGAATGGATGATGAATCATTAGAGGAAATAGCTAAAGTTTATGAAATGGTAGTTGAAGCTGGAGTGCACAGAGCAGAAAGTATAAAGGTAGCCGAAGCAGCAAAGGTAATCGAAAACTCTCAAAGAGATATCAACATTGCATTTATGAATGAACTTTCCATTATATTCAATAAAATGGGAATCGATACAAAGGCAGTATTAGAGGCTGCAGGAACCAAGTGGAATTTCTTAAAGTTTAGCCCGGGTCTTGTTGGAGGACATTGTATAGGTGTTGACCCATATTATCTTACATATAAAGCAGAGCAGATAGGATATCATTCACAGATAATACTTGCTGGAAGAAAGATTAATGATGATATGGGTAAATATGTAGCAGAAAATACAGTAAAAAAAATGATACAAGCCAATAAACAAATAAAAGGAGCTAAAGTAGCAATACTGGGCATTACCTTCAAGGAAAACTGCCCTGATAGTCGTAATACTAAGGTTGTAGATATTATACAAGAACTAAAAGAATATGGGGTTGAAGTTCAAGTAGTAGACCCTGTAGCAGATCAAAAAGAAGTAAAAGAAGAATATGGAATAGAGTTATACAACATAGAAGAAATTAAAGATGTTGATGCAGTAGTTGTTGCTGTAGCCCATGAAGAATTTACAAACATTAAATTAGAAGATTTAAAAGAGTTGTATAAAGATTATTATGAACAAAATAATGAAGTATTAGAAGAAGTAGCAGCAATATTAGATAATAATTGTGATAATGGCAAACAAGTTTTAATTGATGTAAAAGGAATTTTTGATCGCAAGGAAGCAGAGGATATGAACTACTTATACTGGAGGCTGTAAGATGGGATATGAAAATGTTATTTTTCCTAAGGAAACAAAGTTTTTAGTAACAGGCGCTGCAGGATTTATTGGTTCTAATCTTGTTGAAGCATTACTTAATATGGGTTATCAAGTTCGTGGCCTCGATAATTTTTCAACAGGCAAAAAAGAAAACGTAGAAGAGTTTCTTAATAATCCTAACTATGAATTTATTGAAGGAGATATTCGGAATTTTGAAATTTGTTTAAGGGCATGCGATGGAATTGATTATGTACTCCATCAAGCTGCTTTAGGATCAGTTCCACGTTCGATGAAAGAGCCATTAATTTATGAGGATAATAACATTAAAGGTACTTCTAATATGATGGAAGCAGCTAGACAATTAGGAATAAAACGGTTTGTCTATGCTTCATCTTCGTCAGTTTATGGAGATTCAAAAAAACTTCCCAAAGTAGAAGGTGAGGAAGGAAATATATTATCGCCTTACGCTCTAACAAAAAAGGTAAATGAACAGTACGGTAAGCTTTATACAGAAGTCTATGGTTTAGGATGTATAGGATTAAGATATTTCAATGTATTTGGACGTAGGCAAGATCCATACTCACAATATGCTGCAGTAATCCCAAAGTTCATTAAAGCATTGAAAAATGGAGAACAAGTTGAAATATATGGGGATGGTGAACAATCACGAGATTTTACATATATAGAAAATGTCATTGAAGCAAATCTAAAATCTTGTTTAGCACAAAAAATAGCTTGTGGACAAGCTTATAACATTGCCTATGGTGAAAGATTTACTGTAAATCAGATGTATAATTTAATGTGTAAGCATTTAGGCGCTAATTTGAAACCTAAGTATGTAGCACCACGTGCAGGGGATATTAAACATAGCTTGGCGGATATATCAAAGGCAGAAAAACTATTAGGATATAAACCAGATTGGGATTTTATTAAAGGGTTTACTGAGGCTGTTAAGTGGTATATGGATAAGATTTAAAATAGATTAAAGCTACTTTATTAAATGACGAAGTTCAAATTTTAAAGCTAAGTAAACTTAAAGGGTGATATATTTGAAAGTACTTCATATTATAAACAATTTAGATTCTGGAGGAGCTGAAAAATTAATAGAAAAATCTTTACCACTATGAATAATATCGCAGAAAACCAGCGAAACAAGCCGAAACCACTGAAAAAGTCATGTTTTTCTGAAAATTGAGGCCTGAAACTCGCATAACTTCGTTAGTATTTTTTCAAAACAAGTACTTTTTTAGCAGTTTCAGAGACAGTCCCCTTGGTTCATCTTATCGATGGGATAGATAAATTTATTAGTTGGTATAGAGAATATTACAGTAAAATGTAATGTCTAGTAATTGTGAAAATAGATAGGCTCTCAATATTAGCTAAAAATTTAAGTTAAAAATATATTAAGTAGATTTTTTAACTAAATTAGAAAAGTAGAGGTATGTTGTTAAATGGCGGAAATAACATTAGTATTAATTTTAATTATTTATATATTAACTGTTATATATTCTATTAGAATTAGGGATTTTTTAAATCCTGTGCATATATATGTACTATCCTTAAGCATTGGTTACTTGAGTTATTTCTTCTACTATTACAAATATAAATCAATACCTGTTTTGAACAATCAGACGTATCTTTTATATCTGTTAGCTATACTATCATTTATGATAGGTTATTTCTATTTGTCATTAATATTTATTAAAAGAAGTGACTATAGCAAACAAAACGCAATCCATAATAACAATATATATATAACAGTTATAAAACTATTTTTTATTATTGGTTTAATAGGTTTTTTCATAGATCTTTTTTTTGCATTTAGATACGCGATAACTGGTCCAGGAAGTTATTTTTTTAATCTAAGATATGCTAATACTGTAGAGGGGAAAATTCTTTATGGGCAGCATTTATTTTTATTCTTTCATGTGGCTACTTTACTAGCAATTATAAATAATCAATCTTGGAATATAAAAAGAAACAAATTAGTCTTATTAGTTATGATATGGTGTTTTTCTAGTATATTTACAATGGCAAGAACGAGTTTGTTTGCCGCTATAATTAGTATTTTAGCAAGTTATTTCATTCGTTACAGATATTTTGAGAAAAAATCGAAAATAAAATCCAAACCGTTTATATTAGTAAGTATTTTTTTAATAATCAGTTTTTGGATATTCGGTATTGCAACAGGAAAAATTCAAGAGAATTTTATATCAACATTTATGAGTTATTTGGGATATCCAATAATAGCTTTTGACAAATATATTTTAAGTTATGCAGGACATGGAAAAGGAAAAAATGTATTTTATCCAATAATAAAGATTTTTAATATCTTTACTAATGAGAGAATTGTGCCAAAAGCTGAGATTATTTTCTTAGAACGAAACGCTTTTAATGTATTTACTGTAATAAGCGATCCATACTTAGATTTTGGTATTATTGGAGTGTTTTTTATCCCACTATTTTTAGGAATTTTTTATAAGCTACTTTATATTCAAGTGAGAAAGGCTAATCTCTTGATAAGTGTTTATTATAGTCTTCTATTATTTCCTTTAATAATATCTTTTTTTGAATATACGTTTAAGTATTTAAGTTGGATATATTATGCATTTATTATTATCATTTTAAAGATATTTTCAGAGATATATTATCAAAAGAAAAAACTAAGAGAAATCAAAATATAAAATAGGCATTTTTCTATCATTTTTCTATTATATATGTTTATATTAATTGAGTTAATTTCATAATTTCTAACCCTTGAAATCAAAGGATTAGAAAAGGGTATAAAAAATAGTTTACCCCAATCCGATAAATAATTCGTCCAAATAATCCACAGAAAGGAGTAAACTACGAATTATGTATCGGCAAACAACATTATTTACTTTAGATCAAATTTTAGAAATTCAACCATTAACAAAATTACAAGCTATTTTAACATTTGTTGATTATTCAATTATGCTTGAAGCTTTTAAAATTGATGCCAGCAAGCGAGGTCCTAAAGGTTTTTCATATTCCAGCTTGCTCAATGCCTTGCTTGCAATGCAGATTGAACAACTTCCTACCGTTAAGGCATTGGTTAAAAGGTTAAAAACCGACCCTGTTTTAAGAGTAACCTGTGGTTTTGATGCTGTTGGTAAAACACCCAGTGCAGCAACTTTTTCAAGATTTATTGAAAAGCTTTCTAAAACAAATGTGCTTGAAAAGACTTTTCACCGAATGGTACGTAGAGCTAAAACCTTGGGACTTATTGATGGTACTCACGTTTCTATTGATGCATCAAAAATTGATGCTTTTGAGCATGCTATACCAAAATCGAGGATACCAGAAAACAATCCTGAGTTTCCTCACTGGGGTGCCAAGCAAGATACCAACGGTAATATGATAAAATGGTTTGGCTGGAAGATGCACGCCGTAGTTGATACAACAAGCGGTATACCATTAGGGTATATCATAACCCCTGCAAATATAGCAGATATGGTAATGGCAATACCACTCATGAATAAGCTTAAAGAAGATTATGAAAACTTATTCAAACCATCATATTACATTATGGATACAGGCTATGATACACCAGCCATCTATCAGCATGCCATATTGCTTGGTGCTCAAGCCATCATATCCATTAATTGGAGAAATACAAAAATTCCGCCTGAAGGCATCAACTGGGAAGGTCAACTTGTTTGCACCATGAATTTTCCATATGTGAATGGCGGCAATGATAATGGAACCATTCGGTTATTATGTCCTCATACTTGCGGAAAAGCTAATTGTCCTATGGGTTCAAATTGGTGTACCACTGCAAAATCAGGGTATGTTGGCAAGGTTAAAATCAAAGACAATCCAAGGTTTATTTCTTATCCATTACGAGGAACAGAAGCATGGGATAATCTATATGACGAAAGAACATCTGTTGAACGTTTCTTTGGTAATGGAAAAGAAAACTATGCTTTGAATAATCTACGAGTAGCAGGATTAAAAAAAGCAAAAGTATTTGTGGACTTGACCTGCATTGCAATTATTGCTGCAAGAATTGCAAAAGCAGAACAATCAAAAAATATTGCAGCTTAATAATTTAATTATCAAAGAACAGGAGATGATATTTCATTAATTTAGAAACTTCATAATTGTGGATAACTATCTATTGCAGGGATAGTCTACCCTTTTTTTGCACATTTTCAGTTATTTTAGCAAATGTTATCCACATTCTTGATTTTTGAATTATGAAATATCCTCAATTGATTTAAATGTTTTTTAAAAGAAAATAAAATCCTAATCTATAAACCAGTAAAATAAAGGTTTCTTGTAGTTATAGTATTACTTAGTTATCAAACAAAAACTAATAAATAATTGAGGGATTAGAATGAAAAAGACATTAGATATTATTATTGTTAATTGGAATGCAGGAAAACAACTTTATGATTGTCTAGAATCTATACAAAATACTAATAAAGAATCTTTTAAGCTGAACAAGGTAATTGTAGTCGATAATGCTTCAACTGATGATTCTCTGAAAAATTTATTAAAATTAGATATTCCGTTAGAAATCATTCGCAACAAATCAAATCTAGGATTTGCAACAGCATGCAATCAGGGAGCAAAATTAAGTAATTCAGATTTCATATTGTTTTTAAATCCGGATACTATATTATATGAGGAATCTTTAAATATTCCTATGAAATTTATGCAAGATGATAAGAATACAGATGTTGGAATATGCGGTATTCAGCTTATAGACGAATTCGGAAAAGTTACACGTACATGTTCTCGTTTTCCTAGAACAAAATACTTTATTTCAAAGATGTTTCTAATTAATAAGCTATTTCCTAACTTAAACCATCACATGTTAGAATGGGATCATAAGAAAAATTTAGAAGTTGATCAAGTTATAGGTGCATTTTTTCTGATTAGAAGAAGTTTATTTGAAATATTGGGTGGTTTCGATGAACGATTTTTTGTATATTTTGAAGAAGTAGATTTATCGTATCGCGTAAAAGAAATAGGATTCAAAAGCATGTATTTAGCAAATGTTCAAGCTTTTCATAAAGGTGGAGGGACTTCTGAGCAAGTAAAAGCTACACGTTTATTTTATTCAATTAGAAGCAGGATTCTATATGGATTTAAACATTTTAGTTTAGGGTCTGCTATAATATTATTTTTGGCTACTTTATTTATCGAGCCAATGTCAAGAATAGGATTAGGCATAATGAGATTATCTTTAAAAGATATTAGAGAGGTTATAAAAGCGTATAGAATGTTAATTAAAGATATTCCTAATATAGTAAGGATGATAATATGAGAATACTTTTTCTTCCTAAATACCACAAAGAAGGACCTAGTTCTAGATATAGAACACACAACTATATAAAATACTTTAAAAATGCGGGATATGAGATAACAATAAAGCCTCTCTTTCATGATGGATATGTTAGTAATTTATATAAGAAAAAATCTAAAAATTATATAAAAATACTAACAGATATTTTAAATCGAGTTAAATATCTTTTACTATATAAGGCTAAATATGATGTATTAATAATCGAAAAAGAATTATTCCCATATTTTCCATATTTTATAGAAAGAATGCTTTTGGTGGGTAGTAGATATACGTTAGATTTTGATGATGCTATAAGTACTAGATATAAAGTCAATTTTATAAAAAGAATATTGCTAGGTAATAAGATAAATAAATTATCTAGAAGTGCTATATTAACAACAGTGGGTAATAAGTGGTACTGGCAGGAAATAACCCAAGGCAAGTTAAAATACTTACCAACAGTAGTTGATATGGAAAAGTACTCAATCCAAAACATTCGAAAGAGGATTAATGATATACCAATTATTGTTTGGATAGGTTCTCCATCTACAGTTAAATATTTATATACTGTACAACAAGTATTAATTGAGCTGAGCAAAGAGTTTAATTTTAAATTAAGAGTAATAGGTAGTGTTATAGATATCAAAGGAGTCAATATAGAGTGTTTACAGTGGTTTGAAGATAAGGAATTTGAATATTTATATTCCAGTGATATAGGAATAATGCCACTAGAGGACACATTATGGGAACGTGGTAAATGTGGTTTTAAATGTATTCAATATATGGCATCTTTTTTACCAGTAGTAGCATCATCTTCACCAGCCAATGAAGAAATTATTATACACGGAGAAACGGGATTTATTGCAAAGGACCATGAAGATTGGTATGAGTATCTAAAAACATTATTAGAAGACAAAGATATGCGCATTAGGCTAGGCTCTAAAGGAAGAGACAGGATAGAAAAAAACTATTCATATCAAGTATGGGGTAAAAGATATGTAAAATTTGTTGAAAATGCAATAATAGATTAAGACATTTCTATAGATTATTGACGATTTGATTTAGGAGGTAGATGTTAATGATAAAAAAAACAAAAGGGATAATCCTAGCTGGTGGCTCAGGAACCCGACTTTATCCTTTAACAATGGTAACAAGTAAACAGCTTCTACCTGTTTACGATAAACCTATGATTTATTATCCATTATCTATATTGATGTTAGCTGGTATTAGAGATATTTTAATAATATCAACTCCTGTTGATTTACCAAACTTTAAAAGACTATTAGGGGATGGTAGTCAATTTGGCATTAATTTATCTTATGCAGAACAGCCGTCACCAGACGGACTTGCTCAAGCATTTATTATTGGCGAAGAGTTTATTGGCAATGATGACTGCGCTTTAATTCTTGGAGATAACATCTTTTATGGCAATAACTTTGGAAAGATTTTAAAAGAAGCAGTTGAAAATAAAGGGAGGGCGACTGTTTTCGGTTATTATGTTGATGACCCCGAACGATTTGGAGTTGTTGAATTTGATGATGATGGCAAAGTTATTTCAATAGAAGAAAAGCCTAAAAATCCAAAGTCAAACTACGCAGTTACAGGTTTATACTTTTATGACAATCGTGTGGTTGAATATGCAAAAACATTAAAACCCAGTGCAAGAGGAGAGCTGGAGATAACTGATTTAAATAAGTTATATTTAGAACAAGGGGATTTGGATGTAAAACTTCTTGGAAGAGGTTTTGCCTGGCTTGATACTGGTACTATGGATACCCTTGTTGAGGCAGCTGAGTTTGTAAGAATGATTGAGAAAAGACAGGGAATAAAAATAGCTGCTCTTGAAGAAATTGCATATATAAATAAGTGGATTTCAAAAGCACAACTATTAGAATCAGCAAACAGATATGGCAAGTCTCCTTATGGTCAACACCTTACAAAGGTAGCTGAAGGAAAAATTAGATATTAAACTATAAGGTTGACTTAGAAATTGAGGTGATATTTTGAGAATAATAAAAACTAAGTTAGAAGGAGTATACATTATAGAACCTAAAGTTTTTGGAGATCATCGTGGTTGGTTTATGGAAAGTTACTCTAAAATTAAATTTAAAAAAAATGGAATAGATATAGATTTTGTTCAAGATAATCATTCGTTATCGGCTAAAAAAGGAACTATAAGAGGATTACATTTTCAAATTAATCCTATAGCTCAAACAAAGCTTGTTCGTTGTACAAAGGGTAGAATTTTAGATGTGGCTGTAGATATAAGAAAAGGTTCACCAACATATAAACAATGGATATCTGTTGAGCTTTCAGAGGAAAACAAAAAGCAGCTATTAATTCCAAAGGGTTTTGCACACGGATTTCTTACATTAACAGATAATGTGGAAGTACAATATAAAGTAGACGAATATTATTCTCAAGAGCATGATCGCAGTATTAGATATGATGATCCTGATATAGGAATAGATTGGGGAATTGATAATCCTATTCTTTCAGAAAAAGATTTAAAAGCACCTTTACTTAAAGATAGTGATCATAATTTTGAATATAATGAATAGGGGGACAGTTCAATGAATTTATTAGTTACTGGTGGAGCTGGTTTTATTGGTAGCAATTTTATATTTTATATGTTAAAGAAGTATCCAAATTATAGAATTGTATGTTTAGATTTACTTACATATGCAGGTAATTTATTTACATTAGAACCTGTGTTGGACAACCCTAATTTTAAATTTGTAAAAGGAGATATTGCTGATAGGGAGTTTATATTTGATTTATTTGAAGAAGAAAAATTTGATATTGTAGTTAATTTTGCAGCTGAATCTCATGTTGACAGGTCTATTGAGAACCCTGGCATATTCCTGAGAACTAATGTCTTTGGGACACAGGTACTTATGGATGCTTGTCGTAAATACGGGATAAAAAGATATCATCAAGTTTCGACAGATGAAGTTTATGGCGATCTTCCTCTTGATAGACCTGACCTGTTCTTTACTGAAGAAAGTCCGATACATACATCCTCACCCTATTCTGCTTCAAAGGCTTCTGCTGACTTGCTGGTACTATCATACTATAGGACTTTCAAACTTCCTGTAACAATATCCAGATGTTCCAACAACTATGGTCCATATCATTTCCCGGAAAAACTTATTCCACTTATGATTTCACGGGCTCTTAATGATCAACCCCTACCGGTTTATGGTAAAGGTGAAAATGTAAGAGATTGGCTCTATGTCGAAGATCATTGTAGTGCAATTGACCTCATTATACATAAAGGTACCGAAGGTGAGGTATATAATGTAGGAGGACATAACGAGAGGACTAACCTTGAGGTTGTAAAGACAATTTTAAAGGAACTTGGAAAACCAGACTCTCTTATTACCTTTGTTACTGACAGGCCAGGTCATGATCTTAGATATGCCATCGATTCATCGAAAATCCAAAGGGAACTTGGATGGAAGCCACAAGTTAAATTTGATGAAGGAATAAGGATGACCATAAAATGGTATCTTCAAAATAGTAAATGGTGGAAAAATATTATTAACGGTGAGTACAGCAGCTATTATGAAAAGATGTATGGCAACAGGCAGGTAATTGCCGGTTAATTGTGTTTATAATCAGACTGGTTAACAGATTTACAAAAATAAAGGAATAAAGGTGATGCTATTTGAAAGTTCTTGTGACAGGGGTTAAAGGTCAGCTTGGATATGATGTTGTAAAAAGGTTTAAGAGTTTAAATGTTGAATGCCTTGGGGTAGATAAAGAAAAATTTGATCTTACCGATGAAAGACAGACTATGGACTTTATTAGAAACTATAGACCTGATATAGTTGTTCACTGTGCTGCATATACCGCAGTTGATAGAGCAGAAGAAGACAGAGCTGTGTGTTATGCCGTAAATGTACTTGGAACCAGATATGTTGCTCAGGCTTGTTCGGAGGTAGGAGCAAAGATGGTATATATTAGCACTGACTACGTTTTTGATGGTAAAGGAGAAGTGCCATATGAAGTAACTGATATGCCTGCCCCTATAAACTACTATGGTCAAACTAAATATGAAGGTGAGCTCGAAGTTAAGAGACTGGTCGATAAAGCATTTATAATCAGAATTTCATGGGTGTTCGGAAAGAACGGAAATAATTTTGTAAAGACTATGCTGACACTAGGAAAAGAAAGAAAACAACTGAATGTTGTCTGTGACCAAATAGGCTCTCCAACATATACTTTTGACGTTGCACGTCTTATAACAGATATGTCTGTTACAAACAAATATGGGACGTATCATGCCACAAATGAAGGTTATTGCAGCTGGCACGAGTTTGCCAAAGAAATATTTAATTTAACTGGACTTGATGTGTGTGTTAATCCTATAAGTACAGAAGAGTATCCAACAAAAGCAATAAGGCCGAAAAATTCACGAATGTCAAAAAAGAGTCTTGATAGGTCTTTGTTTACAAGGCTTCCTGAATGGAAGGATGCTTTAAAAAGGTATTTAGACGAATTGGATTTAGTAAACGAAAAATAGTGATAGGCACTGGGATATTACTATTTGAGTTAGAGTGATTTTAATATAAAATATTTGAAAACACCGTTAAAGTAATAGAGGTAAAACACATGAAAAAAATGGCAATGCTTTTAATGTTAATCACAATACTTTCGAAAATATTTGGTTTTGCTAGAGATATTACGCTATCATACTTTTACGGAGCATCTAATATTAGTGATGCCTATTTAATATCTACTACTATACCGATGGTGATATTTGCTTTTATAGGGACAGGTATAACTACAGGTTATATTCCCATGTACAGCAAAATAGAAAATAGTAATGGGATAAAAGAGGCCAATAGATATACTAATAATCTTGTAAATGTATTAATAGTAATTTGTACTATCATAGTGATTCTAGGACTTTTATTTACTAATCCAATAGTAAAAGTTTTTGCATCAGGTTTTGAAGGAGAAACTTTAGCATTAGCTGTTAAGTTGACAAGAATAAGTTTATTTGGGATATACTTTACAGGACTTGCATATGTATTTAATGGATTTCTTCAAATAAAAGGGAACTATACTATTCCTGCACTTGTGGGATTCCCTTTTAATTTTTTGGTAATACTATTTATATTTTTAAGTGCTAAGACGAATATATTCGTATTAGCCATAGGCAGCGTGACAGCAATTGCATCTCAATTATTTTTTGTATTACCATATGTATATAAAAAAGGATATAGATATAAGTTTGTTTTAAACATAAGAGATGAACATATAAAGACTATGGCCTGTATAGCCCTTCCGGTAATAATAGGGGTATCGGTCAATCAAATCAATACTTTGGTGGACAGGACCTTGGCTTCTCAAATAGCTGAAGGTGGGATATCTGCTCTTAACTATGCCAACAGGCTTAATGGGTTCGTGCAGGGGATATTTGTCTCATCAATTGCTACTGTCATGTATCCTATGATCTCCAAAATGGCAGCGGAAAACAATATGACCGGGCTTAAAAAATCTCTGTCAGAAGCTGTAAGCTCTATTAATTTGTTAGTCATACCCACTACTGTTGGAGCTATGATTTTTGCAGGACCAGTGGTTAGACTTTTATTTGGCAGAGGGGCGTTTGATACCAATGCCATATTTATGACTTCTTATGCTTTATTCTTTTACTCCATGGGTATGATTGGTTTTGGTTTAAGGGAAGTGCTATCAAGAGCATTTTATTCCCTGCACGACACCAGGACACCTATGATGAATGCTGCTATAGCCATGGGTATGAATATTATTTTAAACATCATTCTATCTAAATTTTTAGGTATAGGAGGGCTTGCTTTAGCAACAAGTATATCGGCTATATTTTGTACCGTATTATTATTTATCAGCTTAAGAAAAAAGATTGGTCCATATGGCATGAAGAACATAACCATTTCCTTTGTAAAAATCCTGTGTGCTTCATTGGTGATGGGGATAATAGCAAAGGTTTCTTATAATGCATTGCTTAACAGTATAAACGCTAATTTATCTTTAATCATTTCAATAGGAATAGGTACATTAACCTATTTTATAATTATTTACTTTATGAATATAGAAGAAGTTGACACAATGGTAAACGTACTTAAGAGAAAGTTGAAAGGTGCTGCAGTTTAAAGCGCATTGGGGGTGAATTTGGGGACGGTTCTTGAATTGAATTTAATACTATGATAAGATAAATTGAGAGGAGGTAAATGGGGTGGAAGAAATGCCAAGGACAGCGAGAGTGGAGATGTGTCATGGGGACGGTTCCTCAGTCACATAAAAAGCGCAGGTGACAGACGAACCGTCCCCATGACACACAGAATAACAGGAATCGGGATGTGATTAGGATGAAAAATAGAAGTTTAGAATCAACCGATATAGAGAAAATTAATGATTTATTAAAAGATAAGCTGTCGCCGGATTTTACCATCCTATTTGGTTCTGCAGCAAAAGGTAAACTAAGGGATGATAGTGATGTTGACATTGCGTTTATGAGCAATTGTAGCTGTGATGAATATCACGTTTTTATGATTGCTCAGGAGCTTGCGGATACATTAGGTAGGGAAGTAGATCTGATTGATCTAAATAAAGCGTCTACGGTTTTTAAAGCACAAATTGTTGCCAATGGAAAAGTAATTTATGATAAAGAACCTTATAAGAGAATGATATTTCAAATGAAGGCATTGAAGGAATATGCTTTATTGAATGAAGAACGGCAGTGTGTCATTGATAGGATAAAGGGACGAGGTGTAGATTATGCCAACTGATATTATTTTAAACAAAGTTAGTATAATCCGGCGCTGTATAAAGAGAATACACGAGGAATATGATAACAACCTTGAGAACTTAAACAATTTTACAAAGCAGGATGCCATTATTCTAAATATTCAGAGAGCATGTGAAGCGGCAATAGACATTGCGATGCATATTGTGTCTGAAAAGGCATTAGGTTTGCCGCAGAATAGCAGGGATGCGTTTGATTTTCTTTATGAGCATCATATTATTGATAATGATTTAGCTGCGAAATTAAAAGCTATGGTAGGATTTCGTAATATTGCAGTGCATGATTATCAATCTATTAATATTAAAATCATTGAGAAAATTATTGCGTTGCATTTGGATGATTTATTAACGTTTGCAGAGATTGTTTTAAAACTTGATATGTGACACGGGGACGGTTCCTTAGTCACATATGTGACACGGGGACGGTTCCTTAGTCACATAAAAAGCGCATGTGACAGACGAACCGTCCCCATGTCATGTAAAGAAAAATGATATAGTATAAAATGTGGAAGAATATAGGCTCTGGAGAGAATACCTCACAGAGCTTTATACGTTAGAGAGTAATAGCGTTGTTCTATTATTAAAAACAAAGACAAGGGTATCGGTTTTAGTAAGAAAGGGGGGAACATAAGAATTGGAATTTAATTTTGAAACATTTGAAGAAAAAGATGGCATTAATGAACTAACAAAAGAGAAGAATTCTATATTAGATAGTATCTTTTCTGAAATAAAAAAAAGGGCTTGTGATAATGATTTTAATGAATTAATAAATGTTTTAAAGTATTACCTTTCGCCAAGTTTAAATGATTTATCATTAGAAGAAATCAAAATACTAGAATCTTGTATAATGAAATTAAAACAAGG
Source organism: Petroclostridium xylanilyticum (assembly GCF_002252565.1). NCBI lineage: Bacteria > Bacillati > Bacillota > Clostridia > Eubacteriales > Oscillospiraceae > Petroclostridium > Petroclostridium xylanilyticum. The sequence goes on along the minus strand of NZ_NPML01000018.1, from coordinate 8,269 downwards.
GATTAACAAAAGAAAGCACAGTGATAGTATAAGATATTGTAACTGGTTAAATGAAAAATTAGATATTAATTTATTAGCATCTGAGCAGGAGGAAATTAGGAATAAAGATAAGAAAAAATTTCATCCCATTAGACCTAGAAGAGGAGATATTTATTTAGCCCAATTAGGGGAAAATATTGGAAAAGAAATAAATAATAAGCATCTTGTTTTAATTGTGCAAAACAATAAAGGAAATTTATATGGCAATACAGTAGTTTGCATACCAATATCAAGTAGCGGAAAATTATATCCACCACATGAAAAAATAGAATTAAAAGATATAAAAAGTGGTAGGTTAGATAAAATTCCTTCAAAGGCAAAAACAGAGCAAATTCATTATTTAGATAAAGCGCGTCTTATACACAAAGTTGCAGAACTAGAACCTGAAGCAGTAAAACGAATTTGCGATAGATTAAAGAAAAACCTTGACATGGCATAACTAGTCCCATATAATTAAATTAAGATAATTATTTAGCTTGATATATGGTCAAGCACGTGGCTATAAAATAGCGTTTTTTAGAAAAGGACAATTTGTATTGTCCTTTTCATCTTTTTTGGTTATTTTTATAATTCTGGGGAATATTATATAATAAGAAAGTATTTAGCTCAGCATTAAGGTTGAGCACATTATATTTCTTAGGGTGGCAAAGGCCACCCATTATATTTTAAAGTTTTGAAATAATCAAACATAAACCATGGGGACTAAACCATGGGGACGGTTCTTAAACCATGGGGACGGTTCTTCTGACACATAAAAAGAGCATGTGACAGAGAACCGTCCCCATGTCACATTTGTTTTTTTACAATATATGTCTTGACACAATTCGCCAAAATAGTTTATAATTTAACAAGAAATGTAAAATGTATTAATGATGGTAAATTTAAAAATAATTCGCAAAAAGGCAAACTTATCGAAAGGTAAGGACGCAAAGCTATGGGTCTAAAGTTGTTTTTGACTATGATTGCCAGGTTGCCGAAAAGAGTGTTTTTAAGGCTCAATATGGTAATTACGGGAGTATTGGGCCATTTTAATTGATAATCTAAGAACCGGTATTAAAGGGTGCATTTAATCTGGTTTATGAATATTGTGGAAAGGCTCAGAGATTGTTAACGCAGCAGAGGAAATAAATTTTTATTTGAAGGGAAAAGGCTATAATGGTATAATAATTTTGTTTATATCATACATAAAAAGCGACATATTATAAAATTTATTGAAGTGGGGTTAATTATGGAGTTAAGAGAGTATTTGCAAATTATTAGAAAAAGATTATGGGTTGTCATTCTTATCACATTACTTTCTACTACCACATCGGCAGTGATTAGCTTTTTTGTACTAAAACCTATCTATCAGTCTAATACTACGTTATATGTATTTAAAAAGATAGATACCCAGGGGGGAATTGCCTACAACGATTTGCTGGTAGGAAATCAGCTGGTAAAAGACTACCGTGAACTGGTAAAGAGCAGGCTGGTTTCCAGTACAGTTATACAGGAATTAGGGCTCAAAGACATGACCACCAGCCAGATGGCAGCCAAGTTAGGTGTTAGTTTAAAAAATGATACAAGGTTGATTGAGATAACTGCACAGGATACAGATCCTGAAATGGCAAAAGAGATTGCCAACAAAGTAGCTGAAGTTTTTAAGAAAAAAGTTGTAGAACTGATGGACGTAGAGAACGTTCAGATAATAGACAAGGCAGAAGTACCGCTTACCCCTGTTAAGCCAAAGAAAGAACTCAATGTTGCCATAGCCGCATTCGTAGGGTTGATGACAGGACTGGGAATCATTTTCTTGATAGAATACCTGGATAATACGATTAAGACGCCGGAAGACGTGCAAAAACACCTTGGTTTACCAGTTATCGGGACTATTCCGGTATTTCCGGAATAATTGGCAATTGACAATTGTCAATTACTTTTGACAACAAAGGGTGTAAGAATATGATAAGCGCAATTATTAAAATAACCAGAAAGAATTATAACTGATGATTAATGATTATGAATTGTATGTCGAATTGTTAATTCTAAGAAGGGAGTTTATTTGATGTCAGGTGAAAGATCGTTAATTGCCCATACCAACCCTAAGTCGCCTATCTCGGAGGCTTATAGAGTTTTGAGGACGAATATACAGTTTTCCAGTGTTGATAAACCTCTGAAGGTAATTGTGGTGACAAGTGCCGGGCCAGGGGAGGGTAAGACGACTACCATAGCGAATCTTGCTATTACTTTTGCACAGTCGGGAAGCAGGACTTTATTGATTGATGCGGATTTAAGAAAGCCAAAGGTACATAGGACATTTTATTTGTCTAATCAAAAGGGGATGACGAATGTCCTTGCGCAGCATGATGATTATAAGCAGCATATACAGAAGTCAGCTGTGTGACACGGGGACGGTTCCTTAGTCACATAAAAAGCGCATGTGACAGACGAACCGTCCCCATGTCACACATGTCACAGAGTGGTTGAGAAGATTGTGTGACATGGATGCAAGTGTTAAGCCACCTGTTTTAAATTGGGCAGGCGGCTTATATTTTCATCATTGACACGAACATATGTTTGATATATACTGGATTTACAATAGGTGGCAAATATGATAAACTGGAGGTGTGAAGATGCAAAAGAAAGTAACGGATAAGAATTATGATTTAATATTCAAATTGGCGGCAGGTGTATTCAAGGGAAGGATATTGGAATTTCTGGGAATAAAATGTGCACAAATAGAAAGGATATTCCCTACAGAACTTCCTAAGATAGAAGCCAATACCATGCACACTGATTTCATGTTTGAACTAAAGGACAGCAGTTTACTGCATCTGGAGTTTCAATCGGACTTTACACAGGAGACTCTTTATAGAATATTCATGTACGATGCCAGAATGATAATGCAGCATAAAAAGCCGGTCAAGACAGTGGTAATATACAGTGGCAAAAATGAGCAGCTGGAACAGGGTTTTGAGATGGGTGCAATCAATTATAGAATTGAAATAATACATATGAAGCAATATGATGGAGACATAATTTATGAACAGGAAGTACAAAAAATCAACAGTGGGCAACAGCCCGACTGGCTTAACCTGATATTTCTACCAATTATGAAAAGCACAAAAACTGTAAAAGAGAGAACCAAAGAAGTAATAAAATTATGCAGTAGAATAAAGTTAAAGAAAAGCCATTATGAGGCCATAGTATCGGCAGTTCTTGTGTTGGCCGATAAGTTTTTAAATTTGAATGATTATGAAGAGATATGGGAGGAGATAAGCATGTTGAATGTAATAAAATTTGCGGAGAAAAAAGGAATAGAAAAAGGAATAGAAAAAGGGATAGAAAAAGGAATAGAAAAAGGGATAGAAAAAGGAATAGAGCAAGTAATCATGATGCAACTGGAACAAAGAATTAAAAACATTCCATCGGATTACAGGCAGAAGATTGAGCGATTAGGAGAAGAACAGCTTAAAAAAATAGCACTGAATATATTTAATATTGAAAAGGCAGAGGACTTGGACCCATACTTAAATAACTAAGAAGCGGTGCCAGGCGCTTAGTAATGGAAAAACGAATATGAACCAAGGGGACGGTTCTAGGGTGACATAGGGACGGTTCTTCAGTCACATAAAAAGCGCATGTGACAGACGAACCGTCGGTCCGGATTTTTCTAGCATAGAGATAATGGTTAGAATACTGCGCTTGGGATTTTCACGTCTTAATAGGGCAGCTTGTTCCAGATAGTCCACTGGTATTCTGGAGGCCCGTTCCTTTTGACTTGGCTTTAATGCCTCAAGACCACCTTCATAATAGAGTTTTAAATACCTTTCCAGTGTTCTAAGGCTTACTGTGTTTGGTTTCGGACTTATTCGGTGATTTGGCGGAAATGGACCGGAAAGCATATGAAATAAGATTTTGTTGTTGCTACTTCATAACTCTGTTATGAGTAGTTTTCTTTTTTTCTTTTTATTTTTTCACACAAATACGTAATTTTACATTGGAAATTTGATAGATTTGCGGATTTTTTAAGCCGGCACTAACAAGTGGATTGAAAACTTTTGTTCTGCAAGAGGAATTAATTTTAATAGTAAGATGCTAGAATTAAAAAACTTTTTGAAATCCTTAGACACAAACCAAGGGGACGGTTCTTCTGACACATAAAATGTGACATGGGGACGGTTCCTCAGTCACATAAAAAGCGCAGGTGACAGACGAACCGTCCCCATGTCACATGAATTCTAGCAATGAATGGCGAGCTTCCTTTTAAAATTGAACCGTTAAAGTAAAGGAGGTATGTTTATGTATTTAGCTATTATTGATGTTGAACCTTTAAGGGACTACCAATTGCTATTAACTTTTGAAAATGGGGAAAAAAGAATATTTGATATGAAACCTTATCTGAACAAAGGTATTTTTAAAGAATTAAAAGATGAAAAATTGTTTAGGTCAGTTAGAGTGAGTTTTGACAGCATAGAGTGGAGTAATCAAGCGGATATTGACCCTGAAGTTCTTTATGAGGATAGTAAACCATGGTAAACCAGTAAACCATGGGGACGGTTCTTCTGACACATAAAAAGAGCATGTGACAGAGAACCGTCCCCATGTCACACCCATGTCACATATTTTCACCATTGACACGAACATATGTTTGATATATACTGGATTTACAATAGGTGGCAAATATGATAAACTGGAGGTGTGAAGATGCAAAAGAAAGTAACGGATAAGAATTATGATTTAATATTCAAATTGGCGGCAGGTGTATTCAAGGGAAGGATATTGGAATTTCTGGGAATAAAATGTGCACAAATAGAAAGGATATTCCCTACAGAACTTCCTAAGATAGAAGCCAATACCATGCACACTGATTTCATGTTTGAACTAAAGGACAGCAGTTTACTGCATCTGGAGTTTCAATCGGACTTTACACAGGAGACTCTTTATAGAATATTCATGTACGATGCCAGAATGATAATGCAGCATAAAAAGCCGGTCAAGACAGTGGTAATATACAGTGGCAAAAATGAGCAGCTGGAACAGGGTTTTGAGATGGGTGCAATCAATTATAGAATTGAAATAATACATATGAAGCAATATGATGGAGACATAATTTATGAACAGGAAGTACAAAAAATCAACAGTGGGCAACAGCCCGACTGGCTTAACCTGATATTTCTACCAATTATGAAAAGCACAAAAACTGTAAAAGAGAGAACCAAAGAAGTAATAAAATTATGCAGTAGAATAAAGTTAAAGAAAAGCCATTATGAGGCCATAGTATCGGCAGTTCTTGTGTTGGCCGATAAGTTTTTAAATTTGAATGATTATGAAGAGATATGGGAGGAGATAAGCATGTTGAATGTAATAAAATTTGCGGAGAAAAAAGGAATAGAAAAAGGAATAGAAAAAGGGATAGAAAAAGGAATAGAAAAAGGGATAGAAAAAGGAATAGAGCAAGTAATCATGATGCAACTGGAACAAAGAATTAAAAACATTCCATCGGATTACAGGCAGAAGATTGAGCGATTAGGAGAAGAACAGCTTAAAAAAATAGCACTGAATATATTTAATATTGAAAAGGCAGAGGACTTGGACCCATACTTAAATAACTAAGAAGCGGTGCCAGGCGCTTAGTAATGGAAAAACGAATATGAACCAAGGGGACGGTTCTAGGGTGACATAGGGACGGTTCTTCAGTCACATAAAAAGCGCATGTGACAGACGAACCGTCGGTCCGGATTTTTCTAGCATAGAGATAATGGTTAGAATACTGCGCTTGGGATTTTCACGTCTTAATAGGGCAGCTTGTTCCAGATAGTCCACTGGTATTCTGGAGGCCCGTTCCTTTTGACTTGGCTTTAATGCCTCAAGACCACCTTCATAATAGAGTTTTAAATACCTTTCCAGTGTTCTAAGGCTTACTGTGTTTGGTTTCGGACTTATTCGGTGATTTGGCGGAAATGGACCGGAAAGCATATGAAATAAGATTTTGTTGTTGCTACTTCATAACTCTGTTATGAGTAGTTTTCTTTTTTTCTTTTTATTTTTTCACACAAATACGTAATTTTACATTGGAAATTTGATAGATTTGCGGATTTTTTAAGCCGGCACTAACAAGTGGATTGAAAACTTTTGTTCTGCAAGAGGAATTAATTTTAATAGTAAGATGCTAGAATTAAAAAACTTTTTGAAATCCTTAGACACAAACCAAGGGGACGGTTCTTCTGACACATAAAATGTGACATGGGGACGGTTCCTCAGTCACATAAAAAGCGCAGGTGACAGACGAACCGTCCCCATGTCACATGAATTCTAGCAATGAATGGCGAGCTTCCTTTTAAAATTGAACCGTTAAAGTAAAGGAGGTATGTTTATGTATTTAGCTATTATTGATGTTGAACCTTTAAGGGACTACCAATTGCTATTAACTTTTGAAAATGGGGAAAAAAGAATATTTGATATGAAACCTTATCTGAACAAAGGTATTTTTAAAGAATTAAAAGATGAAAAATTGTTTAGGTCAGTTAGAGTGAGTTTTGACAGCATAGAGTGGAGTAATCAAGCGGATATTGACCCTGAAGTTCTTTATGAGGATAGTAAACCATGGTAAACCAGTAAACCATGGGGACGGTTCTTCTGACACATAAAAAGAGCATGTGACAGAGAACCGTCCCCATGTCACACCCATGTCACATATTTTCACCATTGACACGAACATATGTTTGATATATACTGGATTTACAATAGGTGGCAAATATGATAAACTGGAGGTGTGAAGATGCAAAAGAAAGTAACGGATAAGAATTATGATTTAATATTCAAATTGGCGGCAGGTGTATTCAAGGGAAGGATATTGGAATTTCTGGGAATAAAATGTGCACAAATAGAAAGGATATTCCCTACAGAACTTCCTAAGATAGAAGCCAATACCATGCACACTGATTTCATGTTTGAACTAAAGGACAGCAGTTTACTGCATCTGGAGTTTCAATCGGACTTTACACAGGAGACTCTTTATAGAATATTCATGTACGATGCCAGAATGATAATGCAGCATAAAAAGCCGGTCAAGACAGTGGTAATATACAGTGGCAAAAATGAGCAGCTGGAACAGGGTTTTGAGATGGGTGCAATCAATTATAGAATTGAAATAATACATATGAAGCAATATGATGGAGACATAATTTATGAACAGGAAGTACAAAAAATTAACAGTGGGCAACAGCCCGACTGGCTTAACCTGATATTTCTACCAATTATGAAAAGCACAAAAACTGTAAAAGAGAGAACCAAAGAAGTAATAAAATTATGCAGTAGAATAAAGTTAAAGAAAAGCCATTATGAGGCCATAGTATCGGCAGTTCTTGTGTTGGCCGATAAGTTTTTAAATTTGAATGATTATGAAGAGATATGGGAGGAGATAAGCATGTTGAATGTAATAAAATTTGCGGAGAAAAAAGGAATAGAAAAAGGAATAGAAAAAGGGATAGAAAAAGGAATAGAAAAAGGAATAGAAAAAGGGATAGAAAAAGGAATAGAGCAAGTAATCATGATGCAACTGGAACAAAGAATTAAAAACATTCCATCGGATTACAGGCAGAAGATTGAGCGATTAGGAGAAGAACAGCTTAAAAAAATAGCACTGAATATATTTAATATTGAAAAGGCAGAAGACTTGGACCCATACTTAAATAACTAAGAAGCGGTGCCAGGTGCTTAGTGCGGAACAATGGGGACGGTTCCTTAATCACATGTGACACACGAACCGTCCCCATGTCACACATGTCACACCCATGTCACATTTGTTTTTTTACAATATATGTCTTGACACAATTCGCCAAAATAGTTTATAATTTAACAAGAAATGTAAAATGTATTAATGATGGTAAATTTAAAAATAATTCGCAAAAAGGCAAACTTATCGAAAGGTAAGGACGCAAAGCTATGGGTCTAAAGTTGTTTTTGACTATGATTGCCAGGTTGCCGAAAAGAGTGTTTTTAAGGCTCAATATGGTAATTACGGGAGTATTGGGCCATTTTAATTGATAATCTAAGAACCGGTATTAAAGGGTGCATTTAATCTGGTTTATGAATATTGTGGAAAGGCTCAGAGATTGTTAACGCAGCAGAGGAAATAAAGGGTGCATTTAATTTAGTTGATGAATAATATTCCAAGGAAAGAATTTCATTTGAAAAGAGACAAAAAAATAGTCTAAGATACCCATGTAAATTAAATTTTAAAAAGGGG